>NZ_JBFAPE010000012.1:0-188155 GCF_040675615.1 Streptomyces sp. NPDC049585
GCGCTGGCGCATCCGTGCGGCCACCGCGGCCTGCTCGTCGTCGAGGGTGCCGAGGAAGGCCACGAGCAGGCCCGCCCCGCCGCCCGTGCGCAGGGGCGGGGCGTGGCGTCGCTGGCGGTGGCCTCGGCGACGGTCAACACCCTCGGCAAGCGTTCGGTGCGGCGGGTGCGGCCGGGGCTGGACGCGGTGCCGGTGATACGGCAGCTGACGCGGCAGCCGTTCACCACGTCCTTCCCCTCGGGGCACTCGGCCTCGGCGGCGGCCTTCGTCACCGGGGTCGCCCTGGAGCGGCCGGTGTGGGGGCTGGCCCTGGCGCCGCTGGCCGCGTCCGTGTGCTTCTCCCGGGTGTACACGGGCGTGCACTATCCGGGCGACGTGGTGGCGGGGGCGCTGCTGGGTGCGGGTGCGGCGTTCGCGGTACGCGGGGTGGTACCCACGCGCGGGCAGCTGGCGCCGCCGGCCCGGCCGCGGGCCGAGGCGCCGGCGCTGCGGGGCGGGCGGGGGCTGGTGGTGGTCGCCAACAACGGTTCGGGGCAGCGGCTGCAGGGGCGGGCGGACCCGGTGCCGGAGATCCGCGCGGTGCTGCCGGACAGCGAGATCGTCGAGTGCGCTCCGGACGAGTCGCCGGAGAAGGTGCTGGAGGCGGCGGCCGTACGGGCCACCGAGCTGGGTGGGGCGCTGGGCGTCTTCGGCGGTGACGGCACCGTGAACGCGGCCGCCGCCGTCGCCGCGCGGCACGGCCTGGCCCTGGCGGTGCTGCCCGGCGGCACGTACAACCACTTCGCGCACGACCTGGGCATCGAGTCGTCCGCCGACACCGCGCTGGCGGTGGAGGCCGGCGAGGGTGTGGCGGTGGACATGGTGCGCTTCGACGGGCACCGCTTCCTCAACACCTTCAGCATCGGCGCCTATCCGGAGCTGGTGCGCGTGCGCGAGCGGTGGGCGCCGCGGGTGGGTGCCTGGCCGGCCGGGATCGCGGCCGCGGTGCATGTGCTGCGCACCAGTGAGCCGGTGGAGTTGCGGGTGGAGGGCCGGCGCCGCCGGGTGTGGCTGCTGTTCGCGGGCAACTGCACCTACCGCGGGGTGGGCGCGGCCCCGGTGCGCCGGTACGACCTGGCGGACGGGGTGCTGGACGTGCGCATGGTCCTCGGTGGCCGGCTGGCCCGCACCCGGCTGCTGCTGGCCGCGCTGTCGGGGGCTCTGCGGCATTCGCCGGTGCTGCGCTCGGACCGGGTGCGGCGCCTGACGGTGGAGGAGGTGCCGCCGGGCACTCCTTTGGCGTACGACGGTGAGGTGTGCCCGGCGCCGCGGTCGCTGACGCTGGAGAAGGAGAACGAGGCGCTGGTCGTCTACCGGTTGCCGGGGCGTTGACACGGCGCCGGGGTCCTCAGTCCATGCGACCGAAGGGGCTGTCGTCGAGGGCGGCCAGCAGGGCGGCGGGGTTGCGGTAGACGGCGATCGCGCCGGCGCGTTCGAGGTCGTCGCGGCCGATGCCGCCGGAGAGCAGGGCGATGCAGTCCACGCCGGCGGCGCGGGCCGCCTCGACGTCCCAGACGGTGTCGCCGACGAACAGGGCGCGCTGCGGCGGCACATCCGCCTCCTCCAACGCCACGCGCACCGGTTCGGCCGCGGGTTTGCTCTCCTCGACGTCGTCGGCGCTGGTGGCGGCGCGGATGGCATCGTCCGCGCCGAGGGCGCGGCGCAGTGCCGCGAGCTCCGCGCCCTTGGCGGAGGTGGCCAGGACGACCCGCCAGTCGCGGTCGGACAGGGCGCGCAACAGCTCGGGGGCGCCGTCGAGGACGGCCAGGCGCTCGAACCAGGTGGCGTACAGGGTGCTGTGCGCGGCGCTGATCGCGGCGTCGCCGTCGCGGTCGCGGTCCTCGCCGAGCAGGCGGTCCATCAGCCGGTCGGAGCCCATGCCGACGGTGTGGTGGATGTCGGTCATGGCCACCCGGTGGCCGGCCTGGCGGAACGCCTCGAACCAGGTGACGGCGTGCAGGTAGTTGGTGTCGACGAGCGTGCCGTCGACGTCGAAGACGGCCGCGCGGGGGTGGGCCTCGCTCGCGGCGGTGGTCATGTCGTCGTACGCGGTCACGGCGGCCGCCTCAGGGGGTGAGGAGTGTCTTGATCATGCCGTCCTCCTTGGCCTGGAAGGTCTTGTAGGCCCCGGGGCCCTCCTCCAGGGGCAGGACGTGGGTGGCGAAGTCCTCGACGCCGAGCGGGTCGGCGTCGCTCAGCAGCGGCAGGATGGCGTCGGTCCAGCGGCGCACGTTGGCCTGGCCCATGCGCAGCTGGATCTGTTTGTCGAACATCGTCATCATCGGCATGGGGTCGGTCATGCCGCCGTAGACGCCGACGACGGAGATGGTGCCGCCGCGGCGCACCACCTCGATCGCGGTGTGCAGGGCGGTGAGGCAGTCGACGCCGACGCGGTCCATCAGGCGCTGGGAGACGGCGTCCGGCAGCAGGCCGGTCAGCTGCTGGGCGGCCCTGCTCGCCGGGGCGCCGTGCGCCTCCATGCCGACGGCGTCGACGACCGCGTCGGTGCCCCGGCCGTCGGTGAGCTCGCGGACGGCCGGGGCGAGGTCCTTGCCGTGTTCGCGCAGGTCGAGGGTGGCCACGCCGCGCGAGCGGGCCCGCTCCAGGCGTTCGGGCACCAGGTCGACGCCGATGACCTGCCCGGCCCCGCGGTGCAGGGCGATGCGGGCGGTCATGTCGCCGATGGGGCCCAGGCCCAGCACGGTGAGGCTGCCGCCCGGGGGGAGCGCCGCGTACTCGACGGCCTGCCAGGCGGTGGGCAGGACGTCGGAGAGGTAGACGAAGCGCTGGTCGGGCGGGCCGTGGGGCACCTTGACCGGCAGGGTGTCGCCGAAGGGCACCCGCAGGAACTCGGCCTGCCCGCCGGGCACCTGCCCGTAGAGCTTGGTGTAGCCGAAGAGGGAGCCGCCCTTGCCGCGGTCGCGGACCTGGGTGGTCTCGCACTGCGACTGCAGGCCCCGCTCGCACATCCAGCAGGTGCCGCAGGAGAGGTTGAACGGCACGACGACGCGGTCGCCGACGGCGAGGGTGGCGACGTCGGGCCCGGCCTCCTCGATCACCCCCATCGGCTCGTGGCCGAGGATGTCGCCGGGCTCCAGGAAGGGGCCGAGGAGCTCGTAGAGGTGCAGGTCGGAGCCGCAGATGCCGGTGGAGGTGATGCGTACGATCACGTCGGTCGGCTCCTGCAGCACCGGGTCCGGGACCGTCTCGACGCGTACGTCCCGTTTGCCGTGCCAGGTCAGGGCCCGCATGTCGCTGCCTTCCGCTCGCCGTCGGATCGCCCTGCCGGGTTCCCTTCCGCGAGCGGCCGAAACGCCGTCGCTCAGGGGCTGGTGGCCGGCTCGGGCCGGGGGCCCGGTCCGGGCAGCGGGCCCGGGGGCGGCAGGGGGTCGGGCCCGGGTGGCGGGGGCGGCGGGGGCCGGTCGGGGCCGGGCTGCGGGGGCGCGGGCGGTACGGGGTCGGGGCCGCCGGGCCCGGGGCGGGGCCCCGGTGCCGGTCCCGGCCGGGGACCGCCGGGTCCGGGCGCCGGGGTGGGCTCGGGCGGTACGGGATCCGGTGGACGCGTCAGTTCGAACATTGCTGCCGGGTACCCGCCCGGCAGGCGGCGAACCCTCGCTGTTTGAGGTGGCGGGCCGCGGCTACCCGTAGCACCCGTGGTGCCGCGCACGGCCGTCGACGAGGGGTGTTCCCTGCCATGACCGACTACGGCTACTTCCTGTCCTGCGAGGAGCACACGCCGCAGGGCCTCGTCGAGCAGGCCCGGATGGCCGAGGATGCGGGCTTCACCTCGCTGTGGATCTCCGACCACTTCCATCCCTGGACCGGTGAGCAGGGCCAGAGCCCCTTCGTGTGGTCGGTGATCGGCGCCCTGTCGCAGGCGACCTCGCTGCCGGTGCAGACCGCGGTGACCTGTCCGACCGTGCGCATGCATCCGGTGGTCACGGCGCAGGCGGCGGCGACGAGCGCGGTGCTGCTGGGTCCCGGCCGCTTCCGGCTGGGCGTGGGCAGCGGCGAGGCGCTCAACGAGCACGTCCTGGGCGGCCGCTGGCCCGAGGCGCCGATCCGGCTGGAGATGCTCACCGAGGCGGTGGAGGTGATGCGCCGGCTGTTCACCGGCGAGGAGGTCAGCCACCGCGGCCGCCACTACACGGTGGAGAACGCCCGCCTGTACACCGTCCCCGACGAGCCCGTGCCCGTCGACGTCTCCGCCTTCGGCCCGGCGGCGCTGAAGGTGGCGGCGCAGATCGGGGACGGCCTGGTGACGATGGCGCCCGAGAAGCAGGCCGTGGAGCGCTTCCGCTCCCTCGCCGGCGCGGACAAGCCGGCGATCGGCGGGATCAAGGTGTGCTGGGGCACCGACCGGGACGCCGCGGTGGACACCGCCCACCGCCTGTGGGCGGTGGAGCAGCTGCCCGGCGAGCTGAACCAGGTGCTGCCCACGCCCGGCCACTTCGAGCAGGCGGCGACGATGGTGCCGCGCGGGAAGGTGGCCGAGTCCGTGGTGTGCGGTGACGACGCCGACGCGCACGTCGCCGCGCTGCGGGCGTACGCCGATGCGGGCTTCGCGCGCGTGCACGTCGGTCAGATGGGGCGCGAGCAGCGCGGCTTCTTCGACTTCTACGCGACGAAGGTGCTGCCCAGGCTGGCCGGCTGACGGTGCGCCGATCGGCGCAAGGACGGTTTGCCCCGCGGCGATCCCGGCTACAGACGAAGGCGCCCGCCTGAGGGATGGAGAGCCGATGCCGCAGCTGGACCACGACACGAGCGTCCAGGGCGCGGCCGCCGGCGAACCGGAGAGCCGGCCGGTGAGGCTGGGGGTGCGGATCCTGGGCTACCTCACCACCACGGACCACAAGGTCATCGGCAACATGTACCTGGTGACCGCCTTCGGCTTCTTCCTGCTGGGCGGGGTGCTGGCCATGCTGATGCGGGCCGAGCTGGCCCGGCCGGGGCTGCAGATCGTCACCGCCGAGCAGTACAACCAGCTGGTGACGATCCACGGCACCGTCATGATGCTGCTGTTCGCCACCCCCATGTTCGCCGGCTTCGCCAACGCCGTGATGCCGCTGCAGATCGGCGCCCCGGACGTGGCCTTCCCGCGGCTGAACGCGATGACGTACTGGCTGTTCCTCTTCGGCGGCCTGATCGTGGTCTCCGGTTTCCTCACCCCGCAGGGTGCCGCCTCCTTCGGCTGGTTCGCCTACGCCCCGCTCAACAGCGCGGTGCGCACGCCGGGGGCCGGCGGGGATCTGTGGGCGATGGGGCTGGTGGTCGCCGGGCTGAGCACCACGCTCGGGTCGGTGAACTTCATCGCCACCATCGTCACGCTGCGGGCGCCGGGCATGACGATGTTCCGGATGCCGATCTTCACCTGGAACATCCTGTTCACCTCCATCCTGGCGCTGCTGGCCTTCCCCGTGCTCACGGCGGCGCTGCTGGCGCTGGAGGCGGACCGCAAGTTCGGCGGGCACGTCTTCGACGCGGCCAACGGCGGGGCGCTTTTGTGGCAGCACCTGTTCTGGTTCTTCGGCCACCCGGAGGTCTACATCGTGGCCCTGCCGTTCTTCGGCGTCATCACGGAGATCGTCCCGGTCTTCAGTCGCAAGCCGCTGTTCGGCTACTTCGGCATGGTGGGGGCGACGATCGCCATCACCATGCTCTCGGCCACCGTCTGGGCGCACCACATGTTCGCCACCGGTGCGGTGCTGCTGCCGTTCTTCTCCCTGCTGTCCTTCCTGATCGCGGTGCCGACGGGGGTGAAGTTCTTCAACTGGATCGGCACGATGTGGCGCGGCAGCCTCTCCTTCGAGACCCCGATGCTGTGGGCGATCGGCTTCCTGGTGACCTTCCTGCTGGGCGGGCTGAGCGGGGTGCTCATCGCCTCCCCGCCGCTGGACTTCCACGTCACCGACAGCTACTTCATCGTCGCCCACCTGCACTACGTGCTCTTCGGCACGGTGGTCTTCGCGATGTTCGGCGGCTTCTACTTCTGGTGGCCGAAGTGGACGGGGCGCATGCTCGACGAACGGCTCGGCCGGATCCACTTCTTCACCCTCTTCGCCGGCTTCCAGATCACCTTCCTGGTGCAGCACTGGCTGGGCTCCGAGGGCATGCCGCGCCGCTACGCCGACTATCTGGCGGCCGACGGCTTCACCGTGCTGAACACGCTCTCGTCGATCGGCGCGTTTTTGCTGGGGCTGTCGACGCTGCCGTTCCTGTACAACGTCTGGAGGACCGCCGTGTACGGGCAGAAGGTCGTGGTCGACGACCCGTGGGGGTTCGGGCGCTCCCTGGAGTGGGCGACCTCCTGCCCGCCGCCGCGGCACAACTTCGTGGCGCTGCCCCAGGTGCGCTCGGACTCCCCCGCCTTCGACCTGCACCATCCGGAGGCCGGTGACCGGCCGGTGCCCGTGGGCGCCCCGGAGGCCCGGCCGAGTCTGGAGGGCGAGGAGGGGGAGCTCGAATGAAGGCGGAGGCCCTGCTGTTCGCCGGCGTGGCCGGCTTCTTCCTCGTCACCGACGCCTTCTACACCTCCTGGGCGCGGGAGCCGGCCGGCACGGCGGCGTTGACGGTGTCGTTCGCGATGGCCTCCGTCGTCTCCTTCTTCTGCCTGGTCAACTACCGGCGCCGGGGCGCCCGGCCGGAGGACCGCACCGACGGCAAGGTGGCCGACCGGGCCGGTCCGCTGGACTTCTTCCCGCCGCACAGCGCCTATCCGGTGCTCACCGCGGCCGGCGCCGGGCTCACGGCCCTGGGCATCGTCTTCGGCCTGTGGCTGTTCCTGCCGGCCGTCGGTGTGCTGCTGGCCGGCGTGCTGGGCATGACGTTCCAGTTCAACCGGCGGCCGGGCTGAGCCGGTGGGCCGCCGCCCGGCGCGGGCGGCGGCCCACCGGTTCAGGGGGCGAACACTCCGCCGTCGGCGAAGGCCAGGGCGGCGAAGTTCTCGCCGATGCGGCGGTGGCCGGCGGCGTCCGGGTGGAGCGCGTCGGGCAGCGGCAGTTCGGCGAAGTCCGCCTCGCCGTACAGCGAGCGGCCGTCGAGGTAGTGCAGGTGGGGGTCCTCGGCCGCGCGCCGCTCGACGACGTCGGCGAGCTGTTGCCGGATGAGCGTGAGGGTGAGCCGTCCGGGCTCCGCGGGGTCGCCCAGGGCCCGGAAGCCGACCTTCGGGCCGTCGATGTCGGCGGTGAGGGGGCCGGGGGTGTCCTCCTGGATGGGGCACAGCAGCGGCGAGACGACCAGCAGGGGCGTGGTGGGGTGGCCCTCGCGGATGGTGTCGAGGAAGCCGTGCACCGCCGGTGCGAACGCCCGCAGGCGCATCAGGTCCAGGTTGGTGATGTTGATGCCGATCTTGACGCTGAGCAGGTCCGCGGGGGTGTCCCGCATCGCCTGGGCGGTGAACGGGTCGAGCAGGGCGTTGCCGCTGAGCCCCAGGTTGATCAGCTCCACTCCGCCGAGGGCTGCGGCCACCGCCGGCCAGGTGCCCGTGGGGGCCAGCGCGCTGGATCCCTGGCTGATCGAGCTGCCGTGGTGCAGCCACACCCGGCGGCCGCGCCCGGACAGCGGCTCGACCGGGGCGTCGGTGCGCAGCGCGATCAGCTCGGTGATCTCCGTGTGCGGCAGCCAGATCTCGACGTCCTTCTCGGTGCCGGGCAGGCCGTCGAAGCGGGCGGTGCCGGGCGGGCCGGGCCGGGTGGTCACGGTCTGCGTGGCCCAGTCGAGGGTGTCGAGGTTGCCGCCGGGGACGGTGGTGCGCCCGGCGGGGCGGCCGTCCACCGTCAGTTCGTAGATCCCGTCCTCGGCGCCACGCAGGCCCGCGTAGGCGGTCTTCGTCGGCAGGACGTCGAGTTCGACCGCCGTGGCCCGGGTGCGGAAGGCCAGGCGCACGCCGGAGGGCCGGGCCGAGGCCCGGGCGAGGTGGTCGTCGGGAAAGAGCCTGCGGGCCCGGGCGGGCAGCCGGTGCGGCAGCACGCCGTGCTCGGTGCGCTCCAGGTCGAGGGCGCCGCGCACGATGCGGGCGTCGATGGGGGTGGTGGTCCAGCCGGGGGCGGGGTGGGACTGCGCGTTCATGCCCCCAGCCTGCCAAGGGCGGGGCGCGGGCGCACCCGCCTTTTCGAACGCCTGCTCAGCTCTTGTCGTGCTCCTGCCCCGGCTCCGTCTCCGGTTCGGCCAGCCGGCCCGCGATCTGTGCGCGCTGGGCCTCGGTGACGGGCATCTCGATGCGGTCGCGGTAGTACCAGGAGCTCAGCGCCGTGCGCAGCCGTACGCGGCGCGGGGCGGGCCCTTCCTGCACGGTCAGCGGCCTGGGCATCTCACGGACCATCAGGGGGTAGGCCTCGGCGGCGGGAAGCGGCTCGCTGCCCTCGTCGAGGGCGCCGAAGACGCTCTGGGCGACCTCGCCGTTCTCCTCGCCCTCCGTGAGGCGGCCGCGGTCGCGTTCCTGCAGGGCCAGGCACAGGCGCTTGGTGAGGGCGAAGGCCAGGACGGGGCCGGCGACGACGAGCACGCGCAGCACCCAGGTCAGGTCGTTGACCGAGATGCGGAAGGTGTAGGCGATGACGTCGTTGCCGCCGGCGATGAGCAGCAGGGCGTAGGCGACGGTGGCGGCGACGCCGAGGCCCGTGCGGGTGGGGCGGTCGCGGGGGCGGTCGCACAGGTGGTGCTCGCTCCGGTCGCCGGTGACCCACTTCTCGAACCAGGGATAGGCGTACAGCACGGCGAACAGGGCCGCCGGCAGCACGACCGCGGGCAGCAGGACGTTCCACATCAGCGTGTGGCCGGCCACGTTGTTCTCCCACGGCGGCATCAGCCGCAGGGCGCCTTCGAGGAAGCCGACGTACCAGTCGGGCTGGGCGTCGGTGGCGACCTGGTCGGCGCGGAAGGGGCCGTAGTTCCACACGGGGTTGATCTGGGCGAGGGCGCCGAGGACGAACAGGAACCCGCAGACCATGAGCATGAGCCCGGTGGACTTGGCCGTGAACTGCGGGAACATCGGCTGTCCGACGACGTTGCGGTTGGTCCTGCCCGGCCGGCTCCACTGCGTGTGCTTGAGGTACACCACGAGGAACAGGTGCAGGCCGACGAGCGCCAGCAGGACGCCGGGGACGAACATCACGTGCACGACGTACAGCCGCGGGATGAGCAACTCGCCCGGGAACGGGCCGCGCCAGATGAAGAAGGCGAGGTAGGTGCCGACGAGGGGGATGGAGGTGACGATGGTGTACGCGGTGCGCAGCCCGGTGCCCGACAGCAGGTCGTCGGGCAGGGAGTAGCCGCAGAAGCCCTCCAGGAGGGCGAGGACGAAGAGGGTGACCCCCACCGTCCAGTTCAGCTCCCGCGGCCGGCGGAAGGCGCCGGTGAAGAAGATCCGCAGCATGTGCACGCCGGCGGCGGCGATGAAGACCAGGGCCGCCCAGTGGTGCACCTGACGGATCAGCAGGCCGCCGCGCACGTCGAAGCTGAGGGCGATCGCCGAGGCGTACGCCTGGGTCATGCGCTGCCCCTGCAGGGGCGCGTAGGAGCCGTGGTAGACGGTCTCCGTCATGCTCGGGTCGAAGAACAGCACGAGGAACGAGCCGGTGACCACCAGCAGCAGGAGGCTGTAGAGCGCGAGCTCGCCCAGGAAGTAGGACCAGTGGTCGGGGAAGGCCTTGCGCAGCAGCAGCCGGCCGGTCTCGCTGGCGGGGAACCTGCGGTCCAGTGCCGTGAAGCCGGCCTGTGCGGCCATCCGGGCCCGTTCCTCGACGCGCTCCTTCCGCCGCCCGAACAGCATGGGCCCACGCTCCCGTCCGCATCCGCGCGGGCGGCCGCACCGCCGCACCGCGGCTGATGGGTAACCGGTGCGCCGGCGGGTCAATCCCCCGGGCGGGGCGGATTAGGCGGTTCAGGGGGCTGCGGCAGGGCTCATCCGGCGGCTTGCTGGAGTTTGGCGTAGGCCAGTTGCAGGACGTCCGCCGCGGAGACCACGGTCATGCCGCCGGCCAGCCAGCGGGTGGCGGTCGGTGCCACGAGCAGGCCGGCGACGCCGGCCGTGGCCACCCACTGCGTCAGGCAGAAGGGGCAGATGAGCAGTTCGCCGACGGCGTGGCGCACCGGGCCGGGCCGGGGTGCCTCGGTCACCTCGCCGGGCCCGGCCGGCTCCTGGTAGGTGGTGAAGGGGGCGCGCAGCGGGGAGGTGACCGCGTCCTTGGCGAGCAGGCGGCTGGTGCGGAAGGTGGCGACGGCCAGCAGGGCGAGGTCGGCGGGGGCGGGGCGCCGCGGCAGGGGCCGGCGGCGGGTGAGCGCCACGGCGCCCGCCGCGGTGGCGGCCAGGGCCGCGTAGCCGCCGAGCAGGGCGACGTAGCCCACCAAGGGGCGCTCGCCGCCGGCCTCGTCGGCGCCCTGCTCGTAGCTGCGCCGGATGCGGCCGAGGCGGCCGCCGTCGCGCCGTGTGTGTCCCACGCGTCCTCCCGCTGCTGGTGTGCCGGTGGTCCGGGCGTACGCGTACCCGCTGCCGTCGACGCTATGACCGGGCGGCGGCGCGCGCGAGCGAGGGCACCCCGGCCGGAGGTGCGCTGCGCGCCGGGGGGTGTTTCCCCGGCGGGGATCAGGGGAGCCGAGGGGGCATGGACCACTCACAGGCGCCTGTGCTGGAGGCCCTCGCCGCGTACGCGGAGACCGGCCGGACGCCGTTCACCCCGCCCGGCCACAAGCAGGGGCGCGGGGCGGATCCCCGGGTGCGCTCGGTGCTGGGCGAGGCGGTGTTCGCGCACGACGTGCTGGCCATCAGCGGCCTGGACGACCGGGCAGGGCGGCACGAGGTGCTGCAGCGCGCCGAGCGGCTGATGGCGGACGCGGTGGGGGCGGAGCACACCTTCTTCTCCACCTGCGGCAGTTCGTTGTCCGTCAAGGCGGCGATGCTCTCGGTGGCCGGGCCGCACGAGGAGCTGCTGATCGGACGGGACGCGCACAAGTCGGTGGTCTCGGGGCTCATCCTGTCCGGCGTGCGGCCGGTGTGGGTGGAGCCGAGCTGGGACGCGGACCGGCACCTGGCCCATCCGCCGTCGCCCGAGGCGTTCGAGCGGGCCTTCGAGCGGCACCCGGACGCCAAGGGCGCTCTGGTGACCAGCCCCACCCCGTACGGGACGTGCGCGGACCTGGCGGGCATCGCCGAGGTGTGCCACCGGCGGGACCGGCCGGTGGTGGTCGACGAGGCGTGGGGGGCGCACCTGCCGTTCCATCCGGACCTGCCGACCTGGGCCATGGACGCGGGGGCGGACGTGTGCGTCACGTCCGTGCACAAGATGGGCTCGGGCCTGGAGCAGAGCTCGGTCTTCCACCTGCAGGGCGAGCGCGTGGACCTGCACCATCTGGCCGCGTGCGCGGACCTGCTGGGCACCACCTCGCCGTCGGTGCTGGTGTACGCGGCGCTGGACGGGTGGCGCCGGCAGATGGTCGAGCAGGGGCGCGAGCTGTACGAGCGGGCCCTGGCCCTGGCCCGCTCGGTGCGCTCGCGCGTGGAGGGGATCGAGGGGATGCACGTCCACGACCGGGCCGACTTCTGCGGGCCGGGGCGCGCGGCCGACCTCGACCCGCTGCAGCTGATCGTCGACATCGCCGCGCTGGGCACCACCGGCTACCGGGCCGCCGACTGGCTGCGCGAGCACCACCACATCAACCTGCACGTGTCCGACCACCGCCGGATCAGCGCCCAGCTGACCCACGCCGACGACGAGGGGACGGCCGCGGTGCTGCTCGCGGCGCTGAGCGACCTGTCGCGGAACGCCGGGGAGCTGCGCACGTCCACCGTGGTGGAGGTGCCCTCCCCCGCGGACCTGCGCCTGGAGCAGGTGCTCCTGCCCCGGGACGCGTTCTTCGGCCGTACCGAAATGGTGCCCGGCAACAAGGCCGAGGGCCGCGTGGCCGCGGAGATGCTCACCCCCTATCCGCCCGGCATCCCCGTGGCCCTGCCCGGCGAGCGCCTGACGGCACCGGTCCTGCGCTACCTGGACAGCGGGGTACGGGCCGGCATGCTGGTCCCGGACGCCGCCGACCCGGAGCTGGGCAGCGTGAAGGTGGTCGTGGAGTCCGCCGCGTCGTGACCGGCGGGCCCTTGGTCAGGCCGTGGCCGTGAGCTCCTCGATGCGCTCGGGGAAGTCCGGCTGCGGCAGGGGCAGGTCGACCTCCTCGACGAAGCCGAGGGCGTCGGGCACGTAGGCGATGACGGCGGAGGCCGCCGGGGAGAAGCGTTTGCCGCCGCGCAGGCTGTCGAGCATCTGCAGGGCCGCGTTGAGGTCGCAGCGGTCGATGTCCTCGGGCGTCTGCGGGATGAGGGCCTCCAGGCCCGCCTGCCGCCGCCACAGCTCGGCCTCCCGGCGCTCGCCGAAGGCCATGTGGTGCAGGTACAGGCAGCAGGCGGCGCCGGCGGCGTCCGCGCCGGCGGCGAACTGCCACCAGAAGCGGGCGCTGTCCTCCCGGTCGGCCAGTTGCAGCACGCACCCCAGGACCAGGGCGCCGTCGGGCTCCAGGAGCCGGTGCGCGAGGAAGGCGCCGAGCTTGTGCAGGTCCTGGGCGACGACCGTCTCGCACAGGCTGCGCAGGCGCCTGCGGAAGGCGCGGTGCGGCAGGGAGTTGCGCTCGGCGGCTCGCACGGCGGCGGTGCGCGCGGGCTCCATCTCGTCGTCGAAGTACAGCGCGCCGTGCCACATGCGCTCGGCGAGGCGGGCCCGCAGGCGGGCCTCGGCCTGATCGGTGTCGGCGACCGTGTAGGGCCGTGGTTCGAGGCGGGCTTTGGCCAGGGCGTGGTCCAGGGAGCCGATCACCGGTGCTCCTCTTCTCTCTCCAGTCCGAGCGCGTCGTGGAGACGGTGTCTTGCGAATCGGGCGGTGGAGCGGACACCGCCTTGGGTGATGCCCATGATGTCGGCGGTCTCCCGGATGGTGTAGCCGAGGCAGTAGTGCAGGACGATGACATCGTGCTGGCGTTCGGGCAGGGCGCAGATGGCCTTGTAGATGGACAGGCTCTCCTCGAGCTCCCCGATCGGGTCGACGGCGTGGCGCAGGGCGGTGGTCTCGAAGGCGGCGGTGTCCATGACGGTGGGCCGCCGGCCCCGGGCGCGGGCGCAGTCGATGGTGCGGTGGCGGACGACGGACCAGGCGTAGGCGTTGGGGGACTCGGTGGCCAGCACGTCGCTCCAGCCGAAGCAGAGGTCCTCGAAGGCCTGGTCCACGGCCTCTTCGGCGTCGTGGCGGTTGCCGAGGTAGAGCTCGGCCCACTGCATGTATCGGGGGCGGTAGAGCTGATGGAAGGCGCGGTAGTCGGCAGGCAGTTCGGTCATGGGAAACGTACCCGCGTTGCGGGCGGGCATCACCGTTTGCCTCCCCGCCGCCGCTGCGGAGTCCGGTGATCGGCGCCGAGGACGCAACGGAACGGCGCCGCGCTCCGCACCTCGCCTGCATCGTGTGGGATCACGGAAGTACTGGTCCCTCCGGTCGTGGATGGTCGTGGGCCGGTCAGGGCGTGCCAGGCCCGCGTCACCGCACCCCGGAGGCGACGCCTTGCTCTCCCCTCCGCCTTTAATGGCGTTTCTGGAGGGGCGTTTGTGCATGAGCAGATCGTAAAGTCTTACGGAAGGTTGTCGTCCGGTTACGTTCGGACACATGTGCGGTCGCTGGAGGGGAACGGGGCCGCTCTGCCACAGTTCGCTCCGACGCATCGGAAACGATCAAGGAGCTTGCCGTGCGAATAGGCGCAGCATCGCGCTTCCGGACGACACTGCACTTACAGAGAACACTGCGCACGCTGGCCGTCGGGGCGGCCGCGGTGGTGACGGCCTCGGGGCTGCTCGGTGCCCCGGCCGCCCGGGCCGCCGACCGGCCCGAGGCACCGCTGATCGCGGCGGACTCGGCCGCCGGCGCGAAGTTCCGCTCCTCCGGCCGCCTCATCGGGGGCGGCGGCACCACCTGCACCGCGACGGTCGTGCACGCGACGGGCCGGCCGGACCCCGCACAGAAGGCGCTGGTCCTCAGCAACGGGCACTGCGCCGACGACGGTCTGCGCACCAACGAGGTCGTCGTCGACCGGCCCGCGCCGCAGGACTGGAGCTTCACCCCCGCCTACTTCCACGACAACACCGCCGAGCAGAAGACCTTCCGCGTCGAGCGCATCGTCTACGCCACGATGAAGGACATCGACGTCTCGGTGCTGCAACTCTCGGCCACTTACGGCAAACTGGCCCGGCTGCGGGTGACACCGCGTACGCCGGCCCCCGCGCTGCCGCCCACCGGCACCCGGCTGCAGGCCGCCCACGCCCCCAGCGACGGCGTCGAGGACGGCAAGCGGTTCCTGCGCCTGTCGACGTGCAAGGTCACCGGCTCGTCGGTGGCCCTGCACGAGCACACCTGGCTGTGGCGGGGCTCCGGGCGCACCGACTGCCTCGGCATCAGCGGCGGTTCCTCGGGCGGCCCGGTGACCACCGCCGACGGCGAGCGGATCGTGGGCATGCTCAACACGCTGGTCACGCCCGGCTACCTCGGCTGCGGGCTCGGCCGCCCGTGCGAGGGCTCGTCCTCGGGGCTCGTGGTGCCGAAGGACGACACCGTCTACGCCACGCCCGTCGGCGCCGTCGCCTCCTGCCTGGAGGAGCGCGGTCTGCGCCTGTCGCGGCCCGGCTGCCGGCTCGACCGCGGCGAGCAGGTGGGCGTCGAGTTCTCCGGCCGCCAGACGCGCTCGGTCACCGAGCAGGGCCCCGCCCGCTGGGACGCGCACGTGACCCCGGCCGACGCCGCACGCCACGCCTATGTCGCCTTCAAGAGCGGGCCGTTCGGCACGGTGGACTGCACCAGGCCGGAGGGGTACGCACGGCCCCGGGCACTGCCCGCCGCCGGCGTGGACCACACCGACGTCCTGCCCTCGCGCGACAACCTGTACGTGCTGTGCGTGGCCGGCGGGCCGGACGCCACCCTGCACGGCGCCGCCTGGTCCACCTCCCTCGCCCACGCCGCGTACGCCTACGTCCGCGTGGACAACACCCCGCCGACGGTGGCCCCTACGGTGGACGTGCAGCGCTTCGACGGCGAGGACGGCGCCTTCTTCTGGGTGCGTCCCGTCTACGCGCCCTGGGAGATCACCATGTACAAGGTGAAGTACGGGCCCCGGGCGAGCACCGACTGCGCCGATCCCGCGGGCTACCGGCCGTTCCTGGGCATCCCGGCGAGCCTGAAGGCCTCCGAGGGGCCGTGGCGGTACTGCGCGATCGGCTACGACAACGCCGAGAACCCCACTCCCCCGCTGGCGAAGGACGTCTCCTGACGCACCGGGCGGGTCCGGCTCCGGAACGTCCCCGGACCCGGACCCGCCCGGCGGGATGACGCCCGATCAGTCGGCGGCCGGGGCGTGGTGGCGGCTGATGTTGCGCTCCAGCAGCCCCAGGCACTCGGCCACGCCGACGGACCCGGGGACGACCTCGGGCAGCCGGCCGTCCTCGCCCTTGAGCCGGCGCAGGGCCTCGTCCATCGCCGTCTGGGCGGCGAAGAGGCAGGGGGTGCTGTAGATGGCCACGTCCACGCCGAGGTCGCCGAGTTCGGTCAGGCTCAGGCGTGGCGACTTGCCGCCGGCGATCTGGTTGAACAGCAGGGGCTTGTCGCCGATGACGCCGCGGATCTTGCGGATCCACTCGACGCTGCGCACGCCGTCGACGAGGACGACATCGGCCTCGGTGGCGGCCAGGGCCTCGGCACGGCGCAGGATCTCGTCCTCCTCGGTGGCGTCCGTGCGCGCCACGACGAGCAGGTCCCGCCGGCTGGCGAGGACGAGTTCGAGCTTTTCGAGGTACTCCTCCAGCGGCAGGATCTGCTTGCCGCTCACGTGCCCGCAGCGACGGGGCCGCTTCTGGTCCTCCAGGATCACGCCCGAGGCGCCGATGGCCTCCAGGTGCTGCACGGTGTGGCAGGCGGTCTCGGGGTCGACGTAGCCGTCGTCGATGTCGACGAGCAGGTGCTGGCGGGGGAAGGCCAGGCGCAGGCGCTGGACGAAGGCGACGATGTCGGGCCAGGCGATGAAGCCGATGTCCGGCAGCCCGTAGTGCGAGGCGGCGAAGCCGAATCCGGAGATGAACATGCCGTCGTAGTGCTGGGCTGCGACGGAGGCGGAGAACATGTCGAAGATGCCGATGAGCGGGGTGGTGCCGGGCGTGGCTATGGCATCGCGTAGCCGGTTCGGGTGATTCACGGTACCCTCCGGGAGAGGTTGCGCCGACGCGTGGTACCGACCGCTGCCCACTACAGCTCGCGGTCGGTCCGGCCGGCGTCGCGGACCGTTCGGGAAGCCCCGGGGCACGGCTGTCGCACCGTCACGTGCGATGCCGTCCCCGGGTCTTTGTCGTGCCTGCCGACGGGCAGGGTCCGGACATTAGTCAAGCTTTGGTCATGGAGCAATATTGGCGAGGTAAAACCGACCGTCAGGGGCACCACTTCCCGCCGCGCACTGCACTGGCATATGGCGCGCTCCCGACCCGGGAGCGCGAGGGCTCCTGCGGCGCGCCGGGGTGCACCATGGCCGAGAACGCCTCGTTCCGCAGGGGCCCGGCGCCCCTGGAACCGACCGCTCAGCCCCGCTGGGCGTCGAGCAGGCCCTGGATGTCGATCTTCTTCATGCCCATCATCGCCTGCATGACGCGCTGGGAGGTCACCGGGTCGGGGTCGGCCAGCAACTCCGGCAGCGCCCTGGGCACGATCTGCCAGGACACACCGAAGCGGTCCTTCAGCCAGCCGCAGGGGCCCTCCTCGCCGCCGCCCTCCGTCAGCCGCGCCCACAGCTCGTCCACCTCGGCCTGGTCCGCGCAGTCGACACTGAGCGAGAGGGCCTCGGTGAAGGTGAATTCGGGGCCGCCGTTGAGGGCCATGAACCGCTGCCCCGCCAGTTCGAAGTCGATGACCATGACCATGCCGGGCTCCCGCGGGCCCGCCTCGCCGTACCGCTTGACCTCGAGAATGCGGGAGCCGGGGAAGACGGAGAGGTAGAAGTCGACCGCCTCCTCGGCCTCGGTGTCGAACCACAGGCAGGGCGTGATCTTCTGCATGGCGGCATCCTCCTGACGGGTGGCGAGCCGTGCCGGCCGGTACCGAGTAGACCCGATGCCCGGCCGGAACGCACTCACCCGCGGCTGCGCGTCAGCCTTCGAGCGCCGCAATTCCCACTCCGGTGGCGTCCGGCCCGCCGCAGTGGTACACCGCGCGGACCGGGCGCCTGCGCCTACTTGGTGGCCGGCTCGTGCAGCGAGCTCAGGTCGTGGGCGTAGATGCCGACGGCGTGCGCGATGACGTCGATGTTGGTGTCGAAGGACTTCAGGTCGATGTTCGACAGGTTGTCACCGGCGCCGTGGTAGTTGCGGTCGTAGGCGACGCCGGCCGTGCCGCCGTAGCGGGCCGCCTGCTCGGGGGTCTTGATGCCCTCGGCACCGGTGAAGGTGCCGCCCGCCGGGATACCGACCTCGATGAACGGGCCGTAGTCGGAGCGGCCGTCGAAGTCCGTGCCCTCGTGCGGCGTACGGCCGCGGTCGAGGAAGCCGTTGATGAGGCGCTCGATCTGCGCGGAGCCCTCGGGACCGGGCCCCGAGCCCTTGTGGTCGGAGTCGTCGCCGTCGTAGACGAACTCGACCGGGTTCGGGGAGGCGATCATGTCGAAGTTGAGGTACAGCGCGATGTCCTTGCGCTGCTTCTCGTTCAGCTGGGCGACGTAGTGCTCGGAGCCGAGCAGGCCCAGCTCCTCACCCGACCACCAGGCGAAGCGCACCTTGTTGGCGGGCTTGTGGCCGGGCCTGCGGATCTCGTCGGCGAGGTTGAGCGCGACCTCGATCAGGCCGGCCGAGCCGGAGCCGTTGTCGTTGATGCCCGGGCCCGCGGGCACGGAGTCCAGGTGGCTGCCGAGCGTCACCACGTGCCCGGCATCGCCGCTCCTGGTCTCGGCGATCACGTTGCGGGTCTGCCGCTTGATCGCCTCGGTGGCCACGTTCAGGGTGACGCGCACCTCGCCCTTGGCGACGGCCGCGGCCAGCGCCTCGCCGTCGGCGAGCGAGATGCCGCCGGCGGGGATGTGGGCGTTGGCGGGGGCCTCGACGCCGCCGTGCACGGGGGCGGTGCCGGAGTGGTTGTACAGGATGAGGCCGGCGGCGCCCGCCTTGGCGGCCACCTCCTCCTTCTGCTTGAACGTGCAGGAGCCGCGCTTGACGAGGGCGATCTTCCCGACGAAGGAGCCGGAGGCGTAGTCGTCCAGGTCGCAGCCGGGGGTGTCGTCGACGCGCGCGGCGGCCAGCGGGGCGGTCAGGCCGCCCTCGGGCGAGGCCTTGCTGAAGTCGTAGGCCCTGACGGTGATCTCGCGCTGCTCGGGGGAGAGCACGGTGAGCTTCTCGCGCAGCGTCTTGGACTCGTAGAAGTCGAAGTTCTGGTACGAGACGTCGTAACCGGCCTTCTTCAGCAGGCGGTAGACGTACTCGGAGGAGGCCTGGTGGCCGGGGGTGCCGGCGGCGCGGTTGCCGCCGTTGGCGTCGGCGATCTGCTGAAACGCCTTCAGGTGGCGGTAGGCGCTCTTCGCGGTGGAGGCCTTGACCAGCTTCTTGGCGAGCCGTTCGGCCTGTCTGTTGTGCTGCGAGGAGGGCGCGGGGCTCGCTTGCGCGGGCGCCGCGGCGGCGAGCAGGAAGGGGGTGGCGACGACGGTCGCCGCCAGAGCCGATATCGCGCGCCGGCGTGAAGGTATGCGCACGGAAGGTCCTTTCGGGTCCGGCCGACCGGGTCGGATCGACCCGGCGCGGGGCCGGTCGGCGGTCGTGGGTCGACCGCGGCTGGAGGGACCCTAACCGAGCACGGCGGTGTGGCGGCAGGGTTTTCCCGGGCGGCGACACAAGATCGACACGGCGTGGCCATGTGGGCCGTTGTGCGAGGCTGGAGGGGTTTTGCGGGAGCGGAAAGGACTTCGAAGATGCTGCAGCACAGAACCGTCGGCGACCTGATGACCCACTCGGTCGTACGGGTCCAGCGCGGCACCCTCTTCACGGAGATCGTGCACGTGCTGCAGGAGCACGACATCACGGCCGTGCCGGTGGTCGACGAGGAGGACCGCCCGGTGGGCGTGGTCTCCGAGGCCGACCTGCTGACCAAGGCGTCCGGCCGCCCGGACCCCTCCGGACTGCTCGCGCCGGAGCACGCCGACGAGCAGGTGCGCGTCAAGTACGAGGCGACGACGGCCGAGGGGCTGATGACCAGCCCCGCCGTGTGCGCCCGGCCCGGCTGGAGCGTCGTGGAGGCTGCGCGCACCATGGAGGAGCAGCGCGTCAAGCGGCTGCCGGTGATCGACGATTCCGGCCGGCTGGTGGGGCTGGTCAGCCGGGGCGACCTGCTGCGCGTCTTCCTGCGCACCGACCGGGCGATCAGGGAGGAGATCATCGAGGACGTCCTGGTGCGCACCCTGGGCGAGCCGCCGTCGGCCGTGGGCGTCGAGGTCAACCACGGCCAGGTGCGCCTGAGCGGCTCGGTGCGGCGCAGCGGCCTGGTGCCGGTGCTCGTGCAGTTGTGCCGCAGTGTGGACGGCGTGGTGAGCGTCGAGCACCACCTGAGCGCGCAGGTCGAGGACGACGCGACCGCGCCCTGACCGCTCCCTACGCCCTTCGGGTGAACCCGGGGCGGCGGGACCGGGCCCGCGCCGGCCGGCCGTGGCGCAAAAGCCCCGGCCGGAAATGCTCTGGTGGCCGAATGCATACGGCGGCGATCCTTGCTCCGCGCCAGGCGTACTGGTCGGTCGGGTGCCCGCACTCGCCGGTGCCCGGCTTCCCGCCCCAACGCCTGGCTGCTGGTCCGCACGGCCTGAACCACCCCGAGGAGTACGTTTCCCGTGTCCTTCCTGTCCCCCGACTACCCCGAGATCCTCTACCCCGCCGACGAGGGGGAGATCTCCGCGTCCTTCCGGCCGGCCGACAGCGCGCCGGACTACACCGCGCCCAACGGCAACACCTACCACTACCTGTCCACCCGGCTGACCACGGACGGGCTCTTCGGTCTCTACCAGAACCGCATGGGTCCGGCCGTCGGCGGGACCAGCCCGCACTTCCACAAGACCATGTCCGAGGCCTTCTACGTGCTCTCGGGCGAGATCCATGTCTTCGACGGCGAGCGCTGGTTCGACGCCTCCAAGGGCGACTACCTCTACATCCCGCCGGGCGGGGTGCACTCGTTCGGCAACATCTCCGGCGAGCCGGCGGAGTTCTTGATGCTCTTCGCCCCCGGCGGCGCCCGGGAGGGCTACTTCGAGGGCCTGGAGCACGTGGCGGGGATGACGGACGCGGAGCGCGCCGACTTCTTCCTGCGGCACGACAGCTTCTTCGCCGACATGGCCAAGGGGCCGGGGGCCGACTCCTGGGAGGACCGGGCCGCGCTCCGCAAGTCTTTCAAGACGCGCTGATCAGCCGGCCTCCGGCAGCAGTTGGGGCGTCCTGGGGCCCGGAGTGGCCGGCCCCAGGACGGCGCGCAGGACCCGCGGCGCGAAGAGCGAGGTCGCCGGGGCCGTCAGGTGCAGCACCGCGCGGAAGGCGTCGCCCACCACCGGGTTGCCCGTGGCCCGCTCCTGCACCCGCTTGAGGTACCAGTCGGCGGGCCGGTCCGCCGGCCGCGGGCGCAGGGCGTTGCCGGTGGCGCCGGGTACGTTCTTGTCGGCGCCCGCCGAGATGTCCCACGCCTGCCGGGTGGCGGCGAGCAGCGCCTGCTGGACGCGCCGGGTGGTGGGAGTGCGCCGGGCGTCGGTCAGGGCCTCGCGCAGGGCGACGGCGCAGAGCGCGGCCACCGACATTCCCTGTCCGTAGACGGGGTTGAAGGCGCACAGGGCCTCGCCGGTGGCGAGGAAGCCGGCGGGACGGCGACCGGGCAGGTCGTAGCGGCGGCGCAGGTTCCCGGTGGCCCGGTAGCCGTGAACGGGCGAGACGGGCTCGGCCTCGAGCAGCCATTCGTGGGCGACGGGGTGCGGCAGCCGGGCCGCGTACTCGATGAACTCGGCGGCGTCGGTGGGCGGTTCGTAGCCCCGCAGACCCGAGAGGATGACCGACCAGCGGTCGTCCTCCAGCGGCAGGATCACGCAGCCGTACGGCTGGGCGGGGTTGGGGATGATGTAGACGCCCCGGTAGCCGGGCGACGGCTGCCCCGCAGCGGTGCGGAACTGGCGCGTCGCATAGGCCAGCCCGGTCTCCAGCCGTTCCTCGCGCGGCGGTTCGGCGCCGAGCGCGGTCAGCCATGAGGGGGCGCGCGAGGACCGGCCGGAGGCGTCGACGACGAGGTCGGCCGGCACGTCCCGCAGGGCCGTGGGCCGGCCGCGCTCGCGCAGACGGACGCCCCGCACGCGCGTCGCGTCGCCCAGCAGGCCGGTCACCTCGGCGCCCTCGACCACGGTGATGCGCGATCCGGCCAGGACGCGCCGCCGCACCACCCAGTCGGTCAGCGGGCGGGAGCCCGTGAGGATGTGACTGGTGGCGTCGGTGCGCCGGTACCAGTGTCCGGCCTGCCACTGCACGATCTCGGTCGGCATGGCCACGCGCGGGGAGCCGTGGGCGATGAGGTCGTCGACGACGCCGGGCAGCAGCGATTCCAGCGCCCTTTGGCCGCTGCCCAGCATGACGTGGGTGTGGCGGTCCTGCGGTACGCCGGGCCGGGAGGCGGGCTCGCCGGGGAAGCGGTCGCGCTCGACGAGGGTGACCTCGTCGGCGTGTGCGGCCAGGACGTGCGCGGCGAGGAGGCCGGCGAGGCCGCCGCCGATGACGACGGCGTGCCGGGCGGCGCCGCGCGGCTCGTCCCGTCCGTCCGCCGTGTCCTTGGTCTCTGCCGTGCTCACCATGTCCCACCCCATCCGGTCGTGCTCCGGGTCCGCCCGGTCGGCCCGGGCGGAGTGCGATCACCGTATCGGTGACTTGTGTTGGCGCCGGTCACCGGGCGGCGTGCGGCGTGCAGCCGAGGGTGACCCCGATGACTTTTGTTCGTTTTCGGGGTGAACACCAGCTTCGCCCCGAATCAGGAGGGTCCCCATGCGCATGCGCCACACCGTCGCCCCGCTGCTCGCCGCCCTGTCCCTCGCCGCGGTCGCGCCGGCCGAGGCGGCGGCCGCCCCGCCGGTGGCGCCCCCGCCGCCGGCGGGCGGCCTGCCGCGGACCGTGTCCTTCCAGGCGGCGGCCGACCTGCCGGGCCCGGCGGCGCTGGCCCCCGGCCCGGACGGGTACGGGGAGGACGGTGTCGAGGGGCCGACCATGCTGCTGGGTCAGGCCGTCGACACCGTCGGCCGCCCCGTGCGTTCCCTGGTCTCGCCGGTGCTGCGGCCCACGGGGCTCGACCGGCAGCTGAGCAGAGTGCCGGTGCTGGGCGGGCTCTTCGGCGACCACGGCGAGGGACAGGGCGCCGAGAGTCAGGGCAGTGAGGGAGGGGGCGGCGAGCAGCAGGGGGACGGTGCGGCGCAGGGCCCGGCGGCCGGGACGCCGGCCGGCCGCCCGGCCATGGGCCGGGACCATGGGTGAGGCCCGGCCCGGCGGCACCTACTTGACGAAGTCCTGCACCACCTTGGGCGGCCAGGTGCCGACCTTGAGCACCCCCATCGAGTAGGCCCGTGAGACCAGTGCGGCGCGGTTGGGCACCTTGAGCTTCCGCAGCAGGCAGGTCACGTGGTACTCGACGCCCTGCCGGCTGAGGTACAGGCGCGAGGCGAGCGGGATGGTCGAGATGCCGGCGGCTATGCCCTCCAGGATGCGCGCGTCCATCTCGGAGAGGATCTTCTTGCGGTTGGTGACGACCCGCGCGTCCTCGCTCTCCTCGGTGGAGGGCATCATCACCAGGATCGCGGTGGTGTCGGGCAGTCCGCCGCGCACGGAGACGGCGGTGAGCGGGACGGTGAAGGCCGCCTCACCGGGGCCGACGGCGATGACGGGGGTGACGAACCGCTGCCGGCGGCCTTCGAGGAGCTGCGAGAACTGACGCATCAGCGGCTGCTGGACGCTGGGGTGGACCACGTCGTTGAAGCTGCGGCCGCACAGCGCTCCGGAGGAGTCCTCGAACTGCCGGTAGAACTCCTGGTTCGCCTGCCGGATGGTCAGCGAGGTGTCGAGGCTCGCCATGCACAGCCCCGCACGGTCAGGCTGCGGGGCGGCGGCCCGGAGGTCACCGGGGCGGGTGTCGTGGGGGGTTGCGACCCCTGCCGGATCGACAAGAGCCGGGGCGGAATTCATCAAGAGATGGGACCCTTTCATGGCACTTCACATGTGCGGAATCGCTGGGAAATCGCGCTGCAACCGCGAATCCTGATCTTCGTCCCGTGGCCGAACGGCCGAACTGAGTGAAAGCCTAGATAGGCCCGACTCGCCGGGTCAACGACCGCCCTGACCCTTGTCCTAATCCTGCGGTCCGCCGGTACGGAGGTACGGTCCCCCCTTCGGTGCTTCGGTGGTCCACCCCCCTCGACGGCGGGGAAGCACACCGAATCCCCTTGCCTGACCTGCACTTTCGCTCCCGGGACGACCGCAGGCCAACCCCTGCGGCAGGGTGGGGTCCGTACCACGGCGGCGTACCCGTGGTACGGCACCGAAGAAAGAACGGGGGTGTCCGCCGGTTACCCCTGCGGACACCCCATGGAAAGGTTGAGAGCGGTACTTGATGCCGCGTATAGCAGCCGCGTTCAGCCCACCCGGCCCAATTGCGATCCGGAATACCTGGCGATCATCTCGGTCCGCCCCCGGACACCGAGTTTTCGATAGGAATTCGTGAGGTGTTTCTCGACTGCACGGGCGCTCACGCCCAGTTCACGGGCGATGGACTGGTTGGTCAGCCCCCGCCCGGCGAGGTCGGCAACCCGGCGCTCGGCCGGGGTGAGCACCGAGGCGGGGGCCGGGCCGCCCGCCGTGTCGAGTTCCTCGTGCCCGCTGCGTCTGGCCAGGCGGGGCACCCCGCACGCCACCGCCAGCTCCCCGGCCTCGTGCAGGGCGGCGTCGGCCTCCGCCCCGCCGCCCAGCGCCCGGCCCAGGGCCTGCAGGCCGCGGGCGAGTTCGAGCTGGTGGGCGGAGGAGCGCAGGACGGCGACGGCCTCGCGCAGCAGTGCCGCGCCCCGGGGGCCCTCGTACAGCCGGCCCTTCAGGCGCAGGGCGCGGCCGAGCACGGCTGGCGCCCCCCAGCGTGCGGCCCGCTCGTGCTCCTCGTCGGCGAGGGCGCGCGCGGCGGGCAGGTCGCCGAGCCGGTGGTGCAGGCTGATGGCCCAGGGACGCCAGGGGAAGAGGGCGGAGTTGTGCCAGCCGGCGGCCGCCAGCTGCCGGCCCGAGGACAGGACGGTCTCCAGGGCCGCGTCCCACGCGCCGCGCGCGGCCTCCGCCGCCGCTTCCAGAAGCTGCAGCATCGACGTGGTGGCCAGGCCGGGGGCGGGTCCCGCGCCCAGGCTCAGGACGCGGGCGCCGAAGTCCGGGTCGCGCACCTCCAGGGCGACGGCGGCGAGCACCACGGCGAAGGAGGCGCCCGCCGGGCCCCGCCGGGCCTGGGCGAGGTCGACCACGCGTTCGGCGTGCTCACGGGCGTGGGTCAGGCGGCCGCGGGCGAGCAGGACCAGGGCCTGTTCCATGTGGTCGACCGCGTCCGCCGGCACGTTCTCGGCGGCGCGTACGCGCTGCCCGGCGGCGAGCCAGGAGACGGCCGGTTCGACCGTGTCGGCGGCGCACAGGGCGAGCACCACCAGCGGCAGCGCGGAGTGCTCGCGCCGGGGTGCGGCCGGTTCCCGCTCCAGGACGTAGCGGCCCAGCCGGGCCACCTCGCCCGCCGGCAGGGCGCCGGCCACGGCGGCGGAGTTGAGCAGGACGGCGGTCAGTTCGCGGCCGGCCGGGGAGTCCGGCAGCAGCGGACCCGGCACCGGAGCGCGCAGCCGTTCGACGGCGGCTGCGAGTGCCGCGGGGTCCTCGCGGCGGGCGTGCCGCAGCCGGGCCTCCAGGCGCAGGGCGGCCTCGCGCGGTACGCCCTTGAGCAGGGCGGCCGGGCCGAGTTCGGCCGCGATGCGCTGCAGCGTCGCGGCCGCGTCCTGCGGCAGGGTGCCCAGGAACGCCGGCGGGATCTGCAGCACGGCCAGGGCCCGGTCGGCGGGGGTGACCGGCAGCAGGGCCGCCTGGGCGGCGTGCCGGGCACCGGCCGGTGCGTCGGTGTCGCGTACGGCGGCGGCGAGTTCGGTCAGCAGGCCGGCGCGCCGCCGCCCCGCCTCGGGGTGGTCCTGCAGGGCGCGGCGCAGGTAGCCGGCGGCCTGCTGCGGTGCGCCGGCGGTGCGGGCGGCACGGGCGGCGGCGCGCAGCACGGCCGTCGACCAGGGGCGGTGGCCGCCGCCGGCGGCCATGATCTGGTCGGCGACGTGCGTGTCGGGCGCCCCCTGCTCGTACAGCAGGTCCGCCGCGCTCTCGTGCAGTCGGCGGCACGCGTCCGGGGAGGTGCCGGCGGCGGCCGCCTCGCGCACGGCGTCGTGGACGAAGCGCGGCGGCCCGGCGGGGGTCAGCAGGCCGAGCTCGCGCAGGGACCGCAGGGCGCGGGTGCCGGCGTGCTCGTCGAGGTGGGCGAGCCGGGCGGCGAGGGGGAGGCCGGTGTGCTCGCCGAGGACGCACAGGGCCGCGGCCAGGTCGCGTTCGGCGGTGGGCAGGCCGCGCAGGCACGCCCGTACGCGCTCGGTGAGCCGCGGCGGGTGCGGGGCCGCGGGCCCCGCGGGACCGCCCCCCGCCGCATGCTGCAGCAGGCAGGTCAGCACCAGCGGGTTGCCGGCCGACGCGGCGTGGAAGGCGTGGGTGGACTCCTCGGTGCCCGCGGCCCCGAGGTGCTCGCGCACCAGCATGGCGGTGGCCGCCGGGGTCAGGGCGGCGGGGCGCAGGACGCGGCAGGGCGCGGCCGTCAGCTCGCGCAGCGCGGCGCGGCGGGTGCCGGGTTCGCCGGAGCGCACGGTGCCGACGACGACGGCGCGCAGGCGCCCGGGGCGGACGGCCAGGCGGGCGAGCCAGCGCAGCGAGGGGGTGTCGGCCCAGTGGAGGTCGTCCAGGAGCAGCAGCAGGGGCGGTCCGCCGTCGTCGCCGGTGCGGGCCAGGAGCGCGTCGATCTCCTGCAGAACGGCGTGCTCGTCGGGCTCGCCGTGTGCGTCGTGTGCGACGTGCTCGCCGCCGGCGGCGTCGAGCGCGTCCAGCCCGTCCAGCGCGTCGAGCACGGGGTCGGCGCCGGGCAGGCCGTCGAGGAGCTGGCGCACGACCCCGAAGGGGAAGTCCTGCTCCATCGGGGCGGCGGCGGCCCGCAGCACGCGGGTCGCACCGGCCCCGGCCAGCTCGGGCAGCCGGTCGAGCAGGGCGGTTCTGCCGATGCCCAACGGGCCCGTCAGCAGCAGGCACGACCCCGTTCCGCCGGCCGCGGCGCGCAGCGCGGCCTCCACCGCGGCCTGCTCGGCCCCTCGTTCGAGCAGCATGCGTTCCGTCACTCTCCCATCCCTCGGACAAGAGCGCACAGCTCCGTGCGGCCGGTGATGCCGAGTTTTCGGTAGACGCTGCTCAGGCGCAGCTCCACGGTGCGCCGGGAGACCGCGAGCAGTTCGGCGATGTGCCGGTTGCCGTGGCCGCGGCCGGCGAGGGTGGCCGTGTGCAGTTCGGCCTGGGTGAGGGAGGTCCATTCGCGCAGCCGTGCGGTGGCCCGCGGGGCCGGGGTGCGCTGGGCCTCGGTGAGTTCGCGCACGGTGGCGGCCAGCCGGCTGCAGGGGTGGGCGGTGATGAGCGCGGAGAGCTCGCTCGCCCAGGGGGCGGTGGTGTGCCAGTCCTCGCCGGGCCCACGCAGTTCGAGGGCAGCCAGGTCGGCCAGGGCCCAGGCGTGGGCCAGCCCGGCGGGGCTCTCGCGCAGGGCGGCGACGGCCTGCCGCATGCGGGCGGTGCGGTCGGTCTTGGCCAGCCGGCCGGTGTGCAGTTCCGCCCAGGCCACGGCGGTCGGCGCGCCCCACTTCCGGGCCAGCTGCAGCTCCTCGGTGACCAGGGCGCGGGCCCGGGCCGGGTCGCCGAGGGTCTGGTGGGCGCGGGCGGCCAGCGAACGCCAGGGCAGCAGCGCGGGGTTGCCGGCCCGCCGGCGTACGAGGTGCCGGCCGGTCTCCTCGAACAGTTCGGCGGCCTCGGGGATACGGGCGTCGGCGGCCGCCTCCAGGGCCCGGGCGAAGAGCAGGTACGCCCACGGGGTGCCGGTGCGCGGGCCCGGCGGGGCCGGGGCGGCGGCCAGGGCTCGGGCCCGGGAGCGGTGTCCGTTCTCCAGGTCGACGAGGATGCGCAGGGCCATGGGATGGGCGGCCGCGCCGGCGTGCCGGCTGCCGGGCGGCAGGGCGCGTTCGCACTCGGCGATGTCACCCTCGGCGTCGGCCAACCGGCCGCGGCGCAGGTGCAGTTCGGCGCGGGCGGCGAGGACGCGGGCGGTGCCGGCGGGCAGGTGATGGCGCCGGGTGCGGGCGAGCAGCGCGTCCAGCGCGCTCTCGGCCTCGTCGAGTTCGTCGGCCAGGACCAGGGCCCGGCAGGCGGCGAGGCGGGGCAGCAGGAGCGCTCCGGTGTCGTCGGCGGGGGCCGGTCGCGTGCGGGCCAGGCGCAGGGCGGTGGCCCGGTCGGTGCCGTCGGCGGCCAGGTGCCAGGCGCGGACGGCTGCCTGGGCGGCGCCGCGGGGCTGCGGGGGCAGTGGCTCGCCGCCCGCCGCGTCGTCGCCGTCGCCGGCCGCCTCGGCCCACAGCAGGGCGAGCAGGCCGTCGCGGCGGGCGCCGCGGGCGGTGGCCCGGGCGTCGGCCACGGCTTCGCGGACGAGGTCGGTGCCGCCACGGGCGAGGGCGAGGTCGGCGGCACGCAGCGGAAGGGGGGCACCCGTTTCCTCTGCGCTCGTTTCTTCTGTGCCCGTGCCCTGCGTGCCCGCGTCCTGCGTGTCCGCGTCCTGCGTGCCCGTCTCGTGCGTGCCCGTGCCGTGCGTGCCCGCGTCCTGCGTACCCGTGCCCTGGGTGCCCGTGCCGTGCGTGTCCGTGTCGTGCAGGAGGCGGGCCAGGCGGCGGTCGCCGGCGGTGGGGGCGGTGACGGCTTCGACGGCGGCCAGGTGCAGGGTGACTTCGCCGTGCTCGGCGGGCGGCAGGGGCTCGGCCAGCATGCGGGCGAGGAGGGCGGCGGTGCGCGGGTGGTCGCCGGCGCGCCGGGCGGCGGCGAGTCCGCCGCGCAGGGCGGGCAGCACCCAGGGGTGGGCCAGGGGCGGGGTGTCGAGCAGCAGGGCGGCGACGGTCTCGGCGCCCGCGCCGGTGGTGTGGGCGAGTTCGGCGGCGCGGACGTGCAGGGCGGTGCGTTCGGCGGCGGGGGTGCAGGCGAGGACGTGGGTGCGCACGGCGGCGTCGAGGCCGGGCGGTTGCAGGGCGGGTGTGGTCAGACCGGTGCCCTCCAGCACGGCGCGTACGGCCGTCTCGTCGTCGGCCGGCAGGCCGGCGAGCCGGCAGACGGCGGGCAGGCCGAGGGCGCCGGCGGCGGCCAGGGCGCGCAGGGCGGCGGCGTGGCCCGCAGGCAGCCGGTCCAGGACGCGGGCGACGTGGTCGGCCAGGGCGGCCTCGGCGGCGGCGGTGAACTCGGGCAGGGCGGTGGCGTGCGGGGCCCGGCCCCCTTGGACGAGGCGGCGCAGGGCCTCCTCCAGGACGGCTGGGTTGCCGCGGGTGAGGCGGGTGGCGGCGGTGACGAACGGCTCGTCGCCGGGCGTGCCGCAGACCTGTTCGACGAGGGCGGCGGCCGCGGGTGCGTCCAGCGGGGGCAGGACGACGTCGGTGCGCAGGGGGGCGGCCGGGCCGGCGAGGGCGGTGGCGAGGACCGGTGGCAGGGCCGCCGGGGATCCGTCGAAGCTCATCATCAAGGCGACGGGCAGGGCGTGGACTTCCTCGGCGAGCTCGGCGAGCCGCCGGGCCGTGTCCTGGTCGGTGGCCCGGACGTTCTCGGCGACGTACAGCACCGGGCCGTCCTGGGTGGCCGTCGGCATGCGTCCGGGCTCGGCGGTGTCGTCCGGCGGCATCGTTGTCGACGCCGCGCCGGGGCCGAGGGTGCGCACCGGGATGCCGCGGTGCAGGGCGCTCGCGGCCGCCCACCGCAGCAGGGCGTGCTGTCCGGATCCGGGCGGTCCGCCGACGGTGACGACGGCCGGGCGGCCGCTCGCGAGGCAGGTCAGGATGGCCGAGAGCCGGGCGCGGGCCCGGGCCGGCCGGGGCGGCAGCGGGTCAGCGAGCCGCACGGAGCGCGTCTCTCGCCGGGGACGGGGTGGCTCCGCCCGGGAGGGCGGGCCACAGGACGGCGGCGAGCCCGGCCCGGTCGCCGACGGCCAGCTTGCGGTAGGCGCTGGTCAGGTGCATCTCCACGGTGCGGACGGTCACGAAGAGGGCCTCGGCTATCTCCCGGTTGCTCGCGCCCAGTCCGGCAAGGCCTGCGACCTTGCGCTCGGTGCGGGTGAGCATGTCGGTGCGGGATCCGGTGATCTTGCCCATGCGACCGCCGGCGGCAAGCAGCCGGCTGCGGGCGGCCCGGGCCAGGGCGAGGGCCCCGCACTGCCGGGCGAGGGCGACGGCGGTGCGCAGGTGTTCGCGGGCGCCGCGCTGGTCGCCGGCGGCCAGCAGGGCCTTGCCGAGCAGATGGGTGGCCCGGGCGTGGTCGGCGCGGGCGGGTGAGCCGGCGAGCGTGGTGACCGCCTCGGTGAGCAGGGCCAGGCCCTCCTCGCCGGGGGTGGTGGCGCCGCGGGCGAGGCCGGCCAGGCCGAGGGCGCGGGCGGTGCCCCAGGCCCGGGCGGGTTCCTGGGCGGCCTCGGCGATGCGGCGGGCCTCGTCGGTGCGGTCCATGCCGGACAGCAGGCAGACGGCGTGCAGCCACCAGGGGTGGAGCACGGGGTTGCCGACGCCGCTGCCGGCCAGGAAGTCGCCGCAGGCCAGCAGCAGGTCCAGGGCGCCTTCGTGGTCGCCGAGGCCGCGCCGGGCCTGGGCGCGGGCCATGAGGTGCAGGGGGTGTTCCATGACCGAGCGCTTCAGGCTCCGTGCGTCGAGGCCGGCGAGCAGCTGCTCGGCCCGGTCGGCCTCGCCGCGGTCGGCGAGCACGGTGGCGAGCGCGATCACCGGTTCGCTCATGCGGGCGCAGCGCGGTTCCTCGGCCACGAGGCCGGTCGCGGTGCGGGCGTCGGTCATGGCGTCGGGCAGGGCGCCGGTGCGGTGCAGGATCAGCGCGCGGGCGGTCAGCACCTGGGCGTACACGCGGGGTTCGCCGCATTCCTGCGCGTAGGAGAGCACCTTCTCCAGGGCGTCGAGGGCGTCGTCGGTCTCGTCGGCGAGGGCGAGGGGCAGGGCGGCGGCCAGGGGTGCCCAGCCGCCGGGCGCGCCGCCGGGGGTGCGCAGGGCGCGGCGGGCCTGGTCGACGGCGCGGTCGGCGTGCCGGCCGTCGAGGGCGGTCAGGGTGGCGAGCATGGCGAGCTGCTGGCGCTGGGCGGGGGTGTCGCCGTGGGGGGCGGGTGTGGTGGCGGCGTGCCGGCGGGCGGTGGCGAGGGTGGTGCGTTCGGCGGTGGCGGCCAGCAGCAGGACGGATTCGAGGTGTGCGGTCAGTTCGCGGTCGGCGGGGCCGGCCTGGGGGCCGAGGTGCTCGCGCAGCGCGTGGAGGGTGCCGGTGAGCACGGTGGTGGCGGCGGGGCCGCGGCGGACGGCCAGGCAGGTCAGCCCGTACTGGGCGGCGATGACCGCGCGGGTGCGCACGCAGGTGGCCTGAGTGAGGGCCTCCTCGAGGAGGGGGAGGGCCTCGGTGGGGCTGAAGCCGGCGCGGAGGCGGGCGAGTTCGGCGCGGACGGACACGTCGTCGGGCTCGGCGTCCAGCAGGCGGTGCAGGTAGCCGGCGGCGGCCTTGTGGGCGCCGTCGCCGGCGGCCCGGTCCGCGGCCTCGCGCAGGGTGGCGGCCATCCAGGGGGCGAGCGGGCCGGGCAGGAGCAGCACCTGGTCGGCGACCTCGCGGGCGGGGCGGCCGGCGTCGTCGAGCAGCAGGGCGGCCTTGGTGCGCAGCCGGGTCAGCGCGGGTGGTTCGAGGGTGGCGAGCACGGCGGCGCGGGTGGCCTCGGTGGTGAAGTGCAGGGCGCCGGGGGTCAGCAGGCCGGCGTCGCACAGTTCGGCCAGGGCGGTGGCGGCGAGGGCGGGGGCGACGCCGGCGAGGGCGGCGACGTGGTCGGGGGCGGCGTCGCCGAGGACGGCGGCGGCGGTGGCGACGTCGCGGGTCCAGGCGGGGCGGCCGGCGAGCACGCGGCGTACGTAGGGGGCCGTCAGGGCCGTGCAGATCTCCTCGGCGCGGTGTGCTCCGGCCGCGTCGGGGGCGGTGCCCTCGGCGTGCAGGGTGCGCAGGACGCGGGTGAGGATACGGGGGTTGCCGCCTGCGGCCGCGGCGAGCAGCGGGGCGAAGGAGGGGTCGGCGGGGGCGGTGAAGGCGTGGCGTACGAGGGCGGCGGTGTCGTCGTCGGTGAGCGGACCGAGGCGGACGGTGGCCGCGGCGTGGCGCGTGGTGAGTTCGGTCAGGGCGGTACGGGTGGCGGGCGCGCTGCCGGTGCCGTGGGCGAGGACGACGAGCAGCGGCAGCCGCCGGGCCCGGCGCAGCAGGTACTCCAGCCCTCTCAGGGAGGCCTCGTCGCAGTGGCCGGCGTCGTCCAGGACGAGGGCGAGCGGACGGTCCGTCATCAGGTGTGCGACGAGCCGGTGGAGGGCGTGCAGCACCTGGTGGGCGGGGGCCCCGCTGCCGGGTGCGAGGGCGGCGCGGGCGGGGTGCGCGGCGGGCTGCGGGGGTGCCTCGCCGTCGTGGGCCGGGTCCAGGGTGGCGAGCAGGGTGCGCAGGGCGCCGTAGGGGGTGGTGTCCCGGGTGCAGGTGGCGTGCAGGACGGTGGTGCGGCGGGCGGTCTCCTCGGCGCGGAACTCCTCCAGGAAGCGGGTCTTGCCGCTTCCGGAGGGCCCGGATATCAGCACGGCGGTGCCGCGGCCGGCGCGGGCGGCGGCGGCGTGGGCGCCGAGTGCGGCGCGCTCGCTCCGGCGGCCGGTCAGGGGAAACGTTAATGCCTGGGCGCGAAGGCGGTGCAGCACGCTCACTCTCCTCACGCCCCGTGGGGGACACGGCGCTCAGACGTCACGATCCGCAATGAGTACCGACAAAGCGCCTGTTGGGGTACCTCGTCAGGTGTCCTGTCACTCTAGAGGCTTTTGCGGCTGATGAGGTTCCACTTCCTTGAACTTTATGACATCTGAGCGTGCCCGGAGCGTAACGACCCTCCGTGGCGGGGCGGCCCGGAGGCCGGGTCGGGGGCCGCAGGGGCGGAGTCTAAGGATTTCCCGGCACCGGGCGTGAGATCAAAGTGCGGTGCGGCTCATCGACCCGGCCGTGGCGGGGCCTCGCCGGCACCGCCGGGCCACCGCCGAACCACCAACGAGAGGGAATCCATGGACTCCGCGCGACGGCCGATCCTCTTCGTCAGCCTTCCGGAGAGCGGTCTGCTCAATCCGCTGCTCGTGCTCGCCGGGGAGCTCTCCCGCCAGGGGGTGGAGGACCTCTGGTTCGCCACCGACGAGCCCCGGCGCGAGGACGTGGCGCGCATCGCGGAGCGCTCACCGGTGGAGTTCGCCTCGCTGGGCGAGGTGGCCTCCGAGCTGTCCGCGGTGACCTGGCCCGACGACGTCTACCGCGAGGTGACCCAGAGCTCGCGTTTCAGGGCCCACCGGGCCGTCATCAAGCAGTCCTACAAGCCGGCGGTGCAGGCGGCGAAGTTCCGCCGGCTGAAGGAAGTGGTCGACAAGGTGCAGCCGGCGCTGATGGTCGTCGACTGCATGAGCGGCTTCGCCGTCGACCTGGCCGTCTCCCGGGGCATCCCCTTCGTGCTCAGCGTGCCCTTCCTGCCGAGCAACGTGCTCACCTCGCTCAACCCCTTCGCCAAGGGCTACACCCCGCGCGACTTCCCCGTCCCGCACTCGGGCCTGCCGCGCCGGATGAACCTGGCGCAGCGGGTGTCCAACGAGCTGTTCAAGTTCCGCACGCTGGCGATGTTCTTCCATCCCGAGATGGCCAAGGTGCTCGGCGAGGACGGGAAGATGCGCAAGGAGCTCGAACTGCCGCCGCCGGGGCCGATGACGCGCATCGACAAGGCCGAGATGGTCCTGTGCAACTCGATCGCCGAGCTGGACTACCCCTTCGCGATACCGGAGAAGATGCGCCTGGTCGGCGCGATGATGCCGCCGCTGCCGGAGGCCGATGCGGACAACGACGTCGCCCGCTGGCTGGACGAGCAGTCCTCCGTGGTCTACATGGGGTTCGGCACCATCACCCGGCTGACCCGGCAGGAGGTCGGGGCACTGGTGGAGGTGGCCCGCCGGCTCCAGGGCCGCCACCAGGTGCTGTGGAAGCTGCCGAAGGAGCAGCAGCACCTGCTGCCGGAGGCGGGCGAGCTGCCGGCGAACCTGCGCATCGAGAGCTGGGTGCCCTCGCAGCTGGACGTCCTCGCCCACCCGAGCGTCAAGGTGTTCTTCACCCACGGCGGCGGCAACGGCTTCCACGAGGGCGTGTACTTCGGCAAGCCGCTCGTGGTGCGCCCGCTGTGGGTGGACTGCTACGACCAGGCCGTGCGCGGCCGGGACTTCGGCATCAGCCTGACCCTGGACCAGCCGCAGACCATCGCCGTCGACGACGTCGTCGACAAGCTCACCCGGGTGCTGACCGAGCCGTCGTTCCGCGAGAACGCCGAGCGGCTGGGCGCCCTGCAGCGCGCGGCGGGCGGCCGTGCCGCCGCCGCCGACCTCGTCCTCGGCCTGCCGGCCCTGGCGTGACGAAGGAAGGATCCGCAGTGTCGTTCACCCACCCCGTCTCCCGCCCCTTCCTGACCGGCAAGGAGCAGGAGTACGTCGCCGCCACCCTCGCCGACGGCTGGATCTCCTCGCAGAGCCCGGTCATCGCCCGCTTCGAGCGGGCCTTCGCCGACCACAACGGCATCGCCCACGGCGTGGCCTGTTCGTCGGGCACGGCCGCGCTGACCCTGGCCCTGCGGGCGCTGGGCATCGGCCCGGGGGACGAGGTCATCGTCCCGGAGTTCACCATGGTCGCCTCGGCCTGGGCGGTGACCTACACCGGCGCCACCCCGGTCTTCGTCGACTGCGGCGACGACCTGAACATCGACGTCGCCCGTATCGAGGAGAAGATCACCCCGCGCACGAAGGCCCTGATGCCCGTGCACGTCTACGGGCGGCGCTGCGACATGGACGCGATCATGGACATCGCGTTCCAGTACAACCTGCGCGTGGTGGAGGACTCCGCCGAGGCCCACGGCATCCGGCCCGTCGGCGACATCGCCTGCTTCTCGCTGTTCGCCAACAAGATCATCACGGCGGGCGAGGGCGGCATCTGCCTCACCGACGACCCCCGCCTGGCCGGGCAGCTGGCCCACCTGCGCGGCATGGCCTTCACCCGCGAGCACAGCTTCGTCCACAAGAAGCTCGCCTACAACTTCCGCATGACCGGCATGCAGGCCGCCGTCGCCCTCGCCCAGGTCGAGCGGCTGGACGAGATCCTCGCCACCCGCAAGGAGATCGAGCGCCGCTACGACGAGGGCCTGGCCGGCATCGACGGCATCACCCTGATGCCCGCGCGGGACGTGCTGTGGATGTACGACATCCGCGCCGAGCGGCGCGAGGAGCTGCGGGAGTTCCTGGCCGCGGCCTCCATCGAGACGCGGCTGTTCTTCCAGCCCATGAGCCGCCAGCCCGGTTACTTCGACGCGAACTGGGCCGCCCTGAACGCCGCCCGCTTCGCCGCCGACGGGCTGTACCTGCCCACGCACACCGGGCTGTCCGCGGCCGACCAGGAGTACATCACCGGCAAGGTCCGCGAGTTCTACCGCACGACCGGCCCGGGTCGCCCGGGCGCCGAGAAGGAGTGAGGAATTCGATGCCGGAAACCGAACCTCTGGTCGTGGACTTCCCGCTGCGCAGGCCCGGTGAGGCCTTCCCGCCGCCGCGCTACGCCGACTACCGCTCCCGCGACGGGCTGGTGGTGTCCTACCTGCCCAACGGCAACAAGTGCTGGCTGGTGACGCGGCACGAGGACGTACGGGCCGTGCTGACCGACCCGCGGATCAGCTCCAACCCCCAGCACGCGGGCTTCCCCAACATCTCCGAGACCATGGGCGTGCCCAAGCAGGAGCAGATCCCCGGCTGGTTCGTGGGCCTGGACTCCCCCGAGCACGACCGCTTCCGCAAGGCGCTGATCCCCGAGTTCACCGTCCGGCGGGTACGGGCGATGCGCCCGGCCATCGAGCGCACCGTCGACGGGCTCATCGACGAGCTGCTGGCCGCCGGCAACAGCGCCGACCTCGTCGCCGACTTCGCCCTGCCCGTGCCGTCACTGGTGATCTCCGCCCTGCTGGGCGTGCCCGCCGCCGACCGGGACTTCTTCGAGTCGCGCACCCGCACCCTGGTCGCCATCCGCTCCTCGACCGACCAGCAGCGCGACACCGCGACCAAGGAACTGCTGCGCTACATCAACCGCCTGGTCGACATCAAGTCCAAGTGGCCCGGCGACGACCTCGTCAGCCGGCTGCTGGCCACCGGCTCCATCGCCCCGCACGAGATGTCGGGCGTGCTGCTCCTGCTGCTGATCGCCGGCCACGAGACGACGGCCAACAACATCGCGCTCGGCGTGATGACGCTGCTGCTGAACCCGCAGTGGATCGGCGACGACCGGGTGGTGGAGGAGACCCTGCGCTTCCACTCGGTCGCCGACCTGGTCTCGCTGCGGGTGGCGGTGCAGGACGTGGAGATCGCCGGCCAGCTGATCCGGGCCGGCGAGGGCATCGTGCCCCTGGTCGCCGCCGCCAACCACGACGCGTCGGCCTTCGAGTGCCCGCACCGGTTCGACCCGGCCCGCAGCAGCCGCCACCACGTGGCCTTCGGCTACGGCGTGCACCAGTGCCTCGGGCAGAACCTGGTGCGCGTGGAGATGGAGATCGCCTACCGCAGGCTCTTCGAGCGCATCCCGACGCTCGAACTCGCCGTCCCCACCCAGGAACTGGCGTTCAAGCACGACGTGGTCCTGTTCGGTCTGCACGAGATGCCCGTGCGCTGGTAGGCACCCGTTCCACCCCCAGGTCCACCCCCAGGTCCACCCCCAGGCAAGGAGATGCCGCTCGCATGCGTATCACCGTCGACTCCGACCGCTGCGTGGGCGCGGGCCAGTGCGTGCTGTCCGCCCCCGACGTCTTCGACCAGGACGAGGACGGCCTGGTCACCCTCCTGACCCCCGCCCCCGGAGCGGCCGTGCGCGACGCCGTACGGCTGGCCGGCGGGCTGTGCCCGTCCAGGGCGATCACCCTGGCCGAGGACTGAGCGTCCCCGCTCCCCACCGAGAAAGGACCCACTGCCTTGAACAGCGTGGACAACTCCGCGGCCCTGTGGATCCGGCGCTACCACCCCGCCCCGGACAGCCGGGTCCGCCTGGTGTGCTTCCCCCACGCCGGCGGATCGGCCAGCTTCTTCCACCCCGCCTCGGCCGCCTTCTCCCCCGGCGCCGACGTCATAGCCCTGCAGTACCCGGGCCGGCAGGACCGGCGGCAGGAGCCCTGCATCACCGACATCGCCTCCCTCGCCGACGAGATCACCGCCCGGCTGCTGGAGCTCCAGGAGAAGCCCACCGTCTTCTTCGGCCACAGCATGGGCGCGGTCCTGGCGTTCGAGACGGCCTGGCGCCTGGAGGCCAAGGGTTCGGCCGCGGCGCCGCGCGCCGTCATCGCCTCCGGGCGCCGCGCGCCGTCCACGCACCGCCCCGAGACCGTGCACCAGCGCGACGACGACGGCATCATCGCCGAGCTCAAGCTGCTCAACGGCACGGACGCGGGGGTCCTCGGCGACGAGGAGATCCTGCGCATGGCCCTGCCCGCGCTGCGCGGCGACTACCGGGCCATCGAGACCTACACCTGCGAGGCCTCCCGCCGGGTGCGCTGCCCGCTGACCGTGCTGACCGGCGACGCCGACCCGCGCACCTCCCTGGAGGAGGCCGCCGCCTGGCAGCGGCACACCGAGGGCGACTTCCGGCTGGAGGTCTTCCCCGGCGGCCACTTCTTCCTCACCGGCAACCAGGCGGCCGTCAACGCCGAGATCGCCCGCGAACTCGGGAAGCTGTGATGCGGACGCTGCTGGTCGACAACTACGACTCCTTCACCTACAACCTCTTCCACTACATAGCCGAGGTCAACGGCACCGAGCCGGAGGTCGTCCGCAACGACGACCCCGCCTGGCGGCCGGAAGCACTGGACGCCTTCGACAACGTGGTCCTCTCCCCCGGCCCCGGCACCCCCCACCGGCCGGCCGACTTCGGCTTCTGCACCGACATCGCGCGCCAGGGCGGACTGCCCGTCCTCGGCGTGTGCCTGGGCCACCAGGGCATGGCCCTGGTGCACGGCGCCTCGGTCGGCCGGGCACCCGAGCCCCGCCACGGCCGTATCTCCCCCGTCCGGCACGACGGCACCGGCCTGTTCGCCGGCCTGCCCTCCCCGCTGGACGTCGTGCGCTACCACTCGCTGGCCGTCACCGAGCCGTCCGACGAGCTGGAGGTCACCGCGTGGTCCGCGGACGGCGTCGTGATGGCCCTGCGCCACCGCACGCTGCCACTGTGGGGCGTGCAGTTCCACCCCGAGTCCATCAGCACCCAGGGCGGCCACCGGCTGCTGGCCAACTTCCGCGACCTGACCCGCGCCCACGCCGCCCGTACCGGCCGTCGCACCACGCCCGCGCCCGCTGCCCGTACGCGGCCGGGCGCCCCCGCCCCCGCAACGGCCCCGGTGCGGCAGCTGACCGTACTGGCCGAGGCGCTGCCCACCCGCTGGGACGCGGAAGTCGCCTTCGACCACCTCTTCCGCACCGGCGAGCACCCCTTCTGGCTCGACAGCAGCCGCACCGGCGGGGCCCTGGGCGAGGTGTCCGTCATGGGCGACGCCTCCGGCCCGCTCGCCCGCATCGCCGCCGCCGACGTCCCCGCCGGCACCGTCACCGTCACCTCCGCCGAGGGCACCCGCACCCTCACCACCGGCTTCCTCGACTGGCTCGAGGAGGACCTGCGCACCACCCGCACCCGCACGCCCGACCTGCCCTTCGAATTCGCCCTGGGCTGGGTGGGCTACCTCGGCTACGAGCTCAAGGCCGAGTGCGACGGGGACGCCGCCCACCGCTCGGCCGAACCGGACGCCCAGATGGTCTTCGCCGACCGTGCCCTGGTCCTGGACCACCGCACCGGCACCACCCACCTGCTGGCCCTCGCGGAGGACGGTGCCGAGGAGGCCGCCCGCGCCTGGCTGCGCAGCGCGGCCGAGGAGCTGACGGCCATCGCCGGCCGGGGGCCCGAGCCGCAGGCCGCGCCCGTCGACCCGGACACCACCGGGATAGAGCTGCGGCACGACCGCGACACCTACCTCAAGCTCATCGACGCCTGCCAGGAGGAGATCCGGGCCGGCGAGACGTACGAGGTGTGCCTGACCAACATGATCGAGGCCGAGACCGGCCTCGACCCCTGGCAGGCGTACCGCTTCCTGCGCCGCACCAGCCCCGCCCCCTTCGCCGCCTACCTCGGCTTCGGCGGCCTGTCGGTGCTCAGCACCTCGCCCGAGCGGTTCCTGCGCATCGACCGCGACGGGGTGATGGAGTCCAAGCCCATCAAGGGCACCCGGCCGCGCGGCGCCTCGCCCGAGGAGGACGCCCGCCTGGCCGCGGACCTGGCGGCCTGCGAGAAGGACCGCGCCGAGAACCTGATGATCGTCGACCTCGTCCGGCACGACCTGGGCCGCTGCGCCGAGGTCGGCTCGGTGGTCGCCGACCCCGTCTTCCAGGTGGAGACCTACGCCACCGTGCACCAGCTGGTGAGCACCGTACGCGCGAAGCTGCGCGCGGACGCGAGCCCGGTGGCCGGCGTGCGGGCGGCCTTCCCCGGCGGCTCGATGACCGGCGCCCCCAAGATCCGGACGATGCAGATCGTCGACCGGCTGGAGGACGGCCCGCGCGGCGTGTACTCCGGTGCCATCGGCTACTTCTCGCTCACCGGCGCCGTCGACCTGAGCATCGTCATCCGCACCCTCGTGCTCAACGGCACCAGCCTGCGCTACGGGGTGGGGGGTGCCGTCATCGCCCTGTCCGACGCGGAGGCGGAGTACGAGGAGACGGCCGTGAAGGCGACGCCGCTGCTGAGACTGCTGGGCGCCGCATTCCCCGACCGCCGCCCCGGCGGCGGCGCCTGAGAAATCCACGAGACCGCGGGAGAGACGGTGTCCGTCCGAACAGATGACTACGCGATCGACCCGGCCGCCGGCAGCGGCGGCGGTGCCCTGGGCGGCCACACCCTCCCCGGCGTCTTCGCCGCCGCCGTCGCCAAGGCCCCCGACGCGGCGGCCGTGGTCGACGGCGAGCGCTCCTTCACCTGGCGCCAGTGGGCCGGCCACGTCGACGCCCTGACCCGCGGCCTGCAGGAGTCGGGCGTCGGCCCCGGCGACGTGGTCGCCGTCCAGCTGCCCAACTGCTGGGAGCTGCAGACCGTGCACCTGGCCGTCGCCGCCGCCGGTGCCGTACTGCTGCCGGTGCACCAGGGCAACGGGCCCGCCGACGTCCACGCCCTGCTCACCCGCGTCGAGCCGGCGGCCGTCGTACTCACCGCGAGCAGCCAGCAGGACGCGGCAGGGCCCCTCGCGGCCGCCGCCCTGCGGCAAACGCTGCCCTCGCTGCGTACGGTGCTGGTGACCGGCCACGTGCCGGGTGGGGACACCGTGAAGCTGGAGGAGCTGCTCACCTCCTGGGCCGGCAGCGCGCCCCTGCCGGTGGACGTCACGCCCGAGATGCCGTTCGTGCTCGTCCCCTCCTCCGGTACGACCTCGGCGCGGCCGAAGATCGCTCTGCACAGCCACGACGGCCTGCTGTCCAACACCGCGGCCGTCACCGCCGAGGCCGCACCGGCCTTCGCCGACACCGTCCTGACCGCCTGCCCGCTCACCCACCTCTTCGGCCTGCAGTCCCTGCACTCGGCGCTCTTCGCCGCCTGCCGCCAGGTGCTGCTGGCCGGCTGGGACACCGACCGGTTCCTCGACCTGGCCCGCCGCAGCGCCCCCAGTGTCGTCTTCGCCGTGCCCGCCCAGCTGCACGACGTCGTCACGCGCCTGGCCGAACTCGGCGAGCCGGCCGGGTTCCGTCCGCAGGAGATCCGGACCGCGGGCGCGGCCGTGCCGGCCGCGCTGGTCGCCTCCGTGCGCAGCGCCCTGGGCTGCCCGGTCGTCGTGGTGTGGGGCATGTCCGAACTCGGCACCGGCACCCGTACGCTCGCCGCCGACCCCGCCGACGTGGCCGCCCGCAGCGTGGGCCGGCCCACGGCCGGGGCCGAGGTCCGCGTCGTCGCCGAGGACGGCTCGCCGTGCCCGGTGGGCGAGGGCGGCGAACTGCAGTACCGCAGCGCCGGCATGTTCCGCGGCTACTACGGCGACCCGGAGCTGACACGCGCCGCCGTCACCGCCGACGGCTGGCTGCGCACCGGCGACACCGCCGCCCTCGACGCCGACGGGCGGGTGGTCTTCCAGGGCCGCTCCGCCGAGCTGATCAACGTGGGCGGGCGCAAGTTCAACGCCGTGGAGGTGCAGGGCGTCCTCGCGGACCTGCCCGGGCTGGGCCCGCTCGCGGTGCTCGGCCGGCCCGACCCCCGTCTGGGCGAGTACCCCTGCCTGGTCGTCACCGCCAAGGCCGACCCGTCCCTCACCCTCACCCGGGTGACCGCGTTCCTGCAGGAACGCGGCGTGGCCGACTACAAGATCCCGCTGGAGATGGTCGCCGTCGACGACCTCCCGCGCACCCCCGCCGGCAAACTCCACCGGCGCGCCCTGGAGGAACACCTCGCCACGGGCGCCGTACCGGCACGGCCCGCCGCGAACGCCGGTGCGCGGCGGCCGCGTACGCCCGAGGAGGCGCTGCGGCTGATCCGCGGATGCGTGGCCCGACTCGTGGGCGGCGACGCGCCTTCCGGGGAGGCGGCCCGGAACATCGAGGACATCCCGCAGGACGTCACCTTCCGCGGCCTCGGCCTGGATTCCGTGCGCACCATCCGGCTGCGCAACCTGCTGCAGGAGGCCACGGGGCTCGCCCTGACGGCCACCGTCGCCTTCGACTTCCCCACACCGCTGGCCCTCGCCCGCGCCCTGACCGGGCAGCAGGCCGCGCAGCCGGCGGACGGAGCACCGGCCGCGGCGGCCGGGCCCGGCGAGCCGATCGCCGTCATCGGCATGGCCTGCCGGCTGCCGGGCGGCGCGGCCACCCCGCAGGCGCTGTGGTCCCTGGTCGCGAGCGGCACCGACGCCGTCTCCGGCTTCCCCGCGGACCGCGGCTGGGACCTCGCGGGGCTCTTCCACCCCGACCCCGACCACCCGGGCACCTCCTACGCCCGCGAGGGCGGCTTCCTGCACGAGGCGAGCCACTTCGACGCGGGCTTCTTCGGCCTGTCCGACCGGGAGGCGCTGGCCACCGACCCCCAGCAGCGGCTGCTGCTGGAGACGTCCTGGGAGGCGTTCGAGCAGGCCGGCATCGACCCCACCACCCTGGAGGGCACCCGAACCGGCGTCTTCACCGGGGCGATGTACCACGACTACGCCGCGCACCGGGCGGGATCGGCCGGCGAGCTGGAGGGGCTGCTCGGCATCGGCACGGCCGGCAGCGCCCTGTCGGGCCGCATCGCCTACACCTACGGCCTCGCCGGTCCCGCCCTGACCGTCGACACCGCCTGCTCCTCCTCACTGGTGGCCCTGCACCTGGCCTGCCGCTCCCTGCGGTCGGGCGAGTCCTCGCTCGCGCTGGCCGGCGGGGTCGCGGTGATGGCGACGCCGGCGTCGTTCGTCGAGTTCTCCCGGCTGCGCGCCCTGTCCCCGGACGGCCGCTGCAAGTCCTTCGCGGACGCCGCGGACGGCGCCGCCTGGTCGGAGGGCGCGGGCCTGCTCCTGCTGGAGCGGCTGAGCGACGCCCGCCGCAACGGGCACCGCGTCCTGGCCGTCGTACGGGGCACGGCCGTGGGCCAGGACGGCGCCTCCAACGGCCTGACCGCCCCCAACGGCCCGGCCCAGCAGCGCGTCATCCGCGACGCCCTGGCCGACGCCGGGCTGGCGCCGCAGGACGTGGACGCGGTCGAGGGCCACGGCACCGGCACCACCCTGGGCGACCCCATCGAGGCCCAGGCCCTGATCGCCGCCTACGGCCGGCAGCGGGAGAAGGAACGGCCGCTGTGGCTGGGGTCGGTGAAGTCCGTCATCGGCCACGCGCAGGCGGCCGCCGGCGTCGCCGGGGTCATCAAGATGGTGCAGGCCCTGCACCACGACCTGCTGCCGGCGACCCTGCACGTGGACGCCCCCTCGTCGCACGTCGACTGGTCGGCCGGGACGGTGCGGCTGCTCACCGAGGCCCGGCCGTGGCCCCGGCAGGCCGGGCGGCCGCGGCGGGCAGGCGTGTCCTCGTTCGGGATCAGCGGCACGAACGCGCACGTGATCCTGGAGGAGCCGCCCGTCGCACCGGAAGAGGCGGACCGGGCCGGGACGCCCTCGGCGGTGCCGGCCTGGGTGCTCTCCGCCCGCAGCGAGCCGGCCCTGCGGGCCCAGGCGCTGCGCCTGGCCGAGCACGTGGCGTCCCACCCGGACCTCCCCGCGCGGGACGTCGCCCACTCCCTGGCCACCACCCGTACCCTGCACCGGTACCGGGCGGTCGTCGATGGTGCGTCGCGCACCGAACTGCTCGCCGCCGCCGAGGCCTTCGGCCGCGGCGAGCGGCCCGCGGGCGTCGTGCGCCAGGAGGCGGCGCCGGGCACGCTCGCGTTCGTCCTCACCGGGCAGGGCAGCCAGCGCCCCGGCATGGGGCGCGGGGCCGCCGAGGCGTTCCCCGCCTTCGACGCGGCGCTGCGCGAGGTGTGCGCCGGCCTGGACCCGCTGCTGGAGCACCCGCTGCTGTCGGTGATGTGGGCCGCCGAGGGCAGTGCGCAGGCCGCCCTCCTCGACGACACGGCGTACGCCCAGCCCGCCCTGTTCGCCGTCGAGGTCGCCCTCCACCGGCTGTTGGAGTCCTGGGGCGTGGTGCCCGACCACCTGGTGGGCCACTCGGTCGGCGAGATCGCCGCGGCGCACGTGGCGGGGATGCTGGCCCTCGAGGACGCGTGCCGGCTGGTGGCGGCCCGGGGCCGGCTCATGGGCGCCCTGCCGCCCGGCGGTGCGATGGTGGCGGCGCGTATCACCGAGCAGGAGGCGGTGGAGCGGCTGGCCGCCCTGCCCGCGGACGCGGACGTCTCCCTCGCCGCCGTCAACGGCCCCCGGTCGGTGGTCCTCTCCGGCGCCGAGGGCCCGCTCGCCGCCCTCGCGGACGAACTGACCGCCGCCGGCCACAAGACGCGGCGCCTCGTCGTCAGCCACGCCTTCCACTCGCCACTGATGCGCCCGATGCTCGACGCCTTCCGCGCGGCGGTCGGCGACATCCACTGCGCCGCGCCGGCGATTCCCGTGGTCTCCACCCTCACCGGCCGGCCGCTGACGGAGGCGGTCGACGCCGAGCACTGGGTACGGCACGTGCAGGAGCCCGTCCGCTTCCAGGACGCCGTAGCGCACCTGGCCACGTCCACCGTGCGCCCGGCCACCTACGTGGAACTGGGCCCCGAACCGGCCCTCGTCCCGATGGTCGACGAGTGCCTGGCCGCCGACGAACGGCGGCCGGCGGCCGTGCTCCTGCCCACCCTGCGCGGCGGCGCCGACGAGGCGCGCTCCCTGCTGACCGCGGCCGCCCGGCTGCACGCCCAGGGCGCGGCGCCGCACTGGCCGTCCGTCCTGCCCGGCGCCCGGACCGTCGCCCTGCCCACGTACGCCTTCCAGCGCCGGGAGTACTGGCTGGCGCAGGGCACCGCGGCCCCGCTGGTGGCCGAGGCGCCCGGACGGGGCGGGCCGGACCCGGTACCGGTGCCGGCGGACCGCTGGGCGGGGCTGCCCCCGGCCGAGCGGGAGGAGGCCCTGCTCCGGCTGGTGCTGGCCGAGGTCACCGCCGTCCTGGGCGGACAGGAGCCGACCGGCGAGGACGTCGCCACGCGGGCGTTCACCGACATGGGCGTCAACTCGGTGAACGCGCTGGAACTGCGCAACCGCGTCATCGCCGCCACGGGCGTCCGCCTCCCGGCGACGCTGGTCTTCGACCACCCGACACCGGACGCGGTGGTACGGCTGGTGGTGAAGGAACTCGCCGAGCACCCCGGGGCGGGGGCGACCACGGCCCCCCGGGACGCGGCCGGCCTCGTGGCCGAACTGGAGGCGCTGCTGTCGTCCGGTGCGTCACTGGACGAGGAGACGGCGGATCGTCTGAGGTCCCTTGCGGTGCGCGACGTTGCGGCCACGGCACCGGAACAGGCCGGCGGGCTGGATCTCGCCGGGGCCTCCGACGAGGACCTCTTCCGTCTGCTGGACGGCGGGGCTTCCTAGGCCGTGTCCGGCGGATCGTCGTCAGGCGCCACCACGGCGCCCCGTAAGGGGCGCGGGGAACTGCGCGATCAGCCGGCGACGGCCCGCAGTCGACGCGCCGGGGCAAGGCGCGGCAGCCTCTCTGCGGGCGCGTCGTGGCTTGTCGCGCAGTTCCCCGCGCCCCTTACGGGGCACTGCATGATCCGCCGGCACGGGCCAGGGCTCGCGTCGGGCCTCCCCTGCCACCGTGAATGCGTACATGATGCCGATGTGGACAAGGCTGCTGCAGCGCGCTTGAAGGACCTGGTCCTCGACGCCGCGGACCACCAGGCTCTCGCCGACTGGTGGTGCGCGGCGCTCGGCTATGTGCGCCGGCCCGAGCCCGACGGCACCGAGAGGCCGCGGGAGTGGCCGGTGCTCCTCGTCGATCCGGCGGGGGCGGGTCTGCCGATATGGATCAACCGCGTCCCCGAGCCCAAGACCGTCAAGAACCGGCTGCACTTCGACGTGTGGGGCGACCCCGAGCGGCTCGTCGCGCTGGGTGCCACGGTCCTGCGCGAGCGGGACGAGGAGATCCGCTGGCACGTGATGGCGGACCCGGAGGGCAACGAGTTCTGCGTCTTCGTGCCGGACGTCCCGGATATTCCGGACACCCCGGACGTCCTGGAAGAGGAGTAGGACCGACCGGCCCTCATCTGCCGCGGAGCCCCTCGACGAACGCGTCGACCATCGCGGTCTGCGTGGCGGCGGGGAACCGCGGCGGGTCGAAGAGGGCCTGGAGCACCAGGCCGTGGACGAAGGCGACGGCGGTCGCCGCGAGCTGCTCGACGTCGGCGTCCTGCGGGAGCTCGCCGAGCGCGCGCGCCGCCTCCAGGTGCGGGCGGAGGGCGGCGCGCATGCGTACGTACCGCTCGCCCTGGTCGGCGCGCAGGCCCTCGTCGGCGAGCGCCTGGTCCCAGGAACTCACCCAGATGCGGTTGCGCGCGGTGTTCTCGCCACCGATCGGCAGGACGTCCAGCAGCACGGCCCCGAGCGCGGCGAGCCCCTCCCGGGGCCGGGCCCGGCGGGGGCGTTCCGCGCTGCTCTTCTCCAGTAGCTCCAGGGCGCGGACGACCAGGGCCCGTTTGGTGGGGAAGTAGTGCATGAGCAGGCCGGTGGAGACGCCCATCTCGGCGGCCACGGCACGCAGCGTCAGACCGCCGAACCCCTTGGCGGCCAGCACGCGCCACACGGCTTGCGAGACGTCCTCGCGTCGGGCTTCGTGATCGACAGGAGCAGGAGGCATGTGGATATCGTACGTACCGAACGCTTGTTACGCACCTGCCGCACCTGTACTCGTCCCTGTACCCGTACGCTTACCCGCACACGGAGGACCACGTGTTCGCCCTGCCCCTCGACGACCGCGCCGGCGCCCTGCTGCAGCCCCTGGAGCCCTGGCGGGCCCAGGAGTTCCTCGACCACATCGACCGCGCCCGGGCCACGGTGGACCCCTGGATCCCGTGGGCGACGCGCAGCACCGACCTGGAATCCGCGACCGCGGTCCTGCAGCGCTACGCCGACAGCCAGGCCAAGGACGCCGGACGCATCTACGGCATCTGGCTGGAGGGCGTGCTGGTCGGCGGCGTCATGTTCACCCAGTTCGACGCCGCCACGGGCGTCTGCGAGATCGGCTGCTGGCTGGAACCGGCCGGCGAGGGCCGCGGCCTGGTGCACCATGCGAGCCGGATCCTGATCGACTGGGCCTTCCGGGAGCGCGGCATGAGCCGCGTGGAGTGGCGGACCACCCCCGCCAACCGGCGCAGCATCGAGGCGGCGCGGCGCCTGGGGATGACCCGCGAGGGTGTGCTGCGCCGCAACTACCCGTACCGGGGAGAGCGGCACGACACCGAGATCTGGTCCCTCCTCGCCGAGGAGTGGCCCGGCCGGGACGCCAGGGCGTGATATGCACCGCTGCCCGCACCGGGGAATCCGGTACGGGCAGCGGCGGGCGGTGCCGGGGCCGCGTCAGACGTCGTCTGACAGGCCCAGCTCGTTGTCCAGGAGGTCGAAGACCTCCTCGTCGGAGGCCGACTCGAAGTCGAACTCGGCCTCGTCGCCGGCGCCCGTCCCGGCCGTGGCGGCCGGGCCGGAGGCCCGCAGGGCGCCCCACTTCGAGCGCAGCACCTCCAGGCGGCCCGCGATCTGCTCGTGGACCTCCTCGGTGACCTCCAGCTCGCCGAACGCCCGCTCCAGTTTCTCCAGTTCGCCCAGCACCGCGTCCGCCCCCGAGCGCGCCGCCTCGGGCGCCACCAGCGCGTACAGGTGGTCCACCAGCTCGGCCGCGTTCGGGTAGTCGAACAGCAGCGTCGCCGGCAGCCGCACGCCGGTCAGGGCGCTCAGGCGGTTGCGCAGTTCGACGGCCGTCAGGGAGTCGAAGCCGAGATCCTGGAAGGCACGCCCCGGTTCCACCTCCCCGGCACCCTCGTGGCCCAGGACCACCGCGATCTGACCGCGGACCGCCTCCAGCAGCACCTCGCGCCCCTCGGCCCCGGACAGCGCCGCCAGCTGCTGCGCCAGCCCGGCCGCCGCAGCACCCGCCGTGGCGGCACCACCGGCCGCGGCGCGCCGCGCCGGCGTACGGACCAGGCCGCGCAGCAGCGGCGGCACCTCGCCCCGGGCCCTGAGGGCCGCGAGGTCCAGGCGCACCGGCACGGTGACCGGCTCCGTCGCCGCCGTCGACACCGCGGTGTCGAACAGCGCCACGCCCTCCTCCGCCGACAGTTCGGGCATGCCCGTGCGGGCGATGCGCCGGTTGTCGGCCTCGGACAGGGTGCTCGTCATGCCGCTGTTCTCCTGTGCCCAGGGGCCCCAGGCGAGGGAAGCGGCGGGCAGGCCGGCGGTACGCCGGTGGACGGCGAGAGCGTCGAGGAACGCGTTGCCCGCCGCGTAGTTGCCCTGACCGGGGGTGCCGAAGGTGCCGGCAGCGGAGGAGAAAACGACGAAGGCGTCGAGGTCGAGGCTCTCCGTGGCACGGTGGAGGTGCCAGGCGGCGTCGACCTTCGGCCGCAACACCCGAGCCATCCGCTCCGGCGTCAGCGACTCCACCACACCGTCGTCCAGAACGCCCGCCGTATGGACGACGGCCGTGATGCGATGCCGGGCGAACAGCCCCGTCACAGCAGCCTCATCCGTGACGTCGGCAGCTTCGACGGCGGCGGTGACGCCATACTCCGCCTTGAGCTCAGCCAACAACTCCCGCACGCCCTCGGCGTCCGGACCGCTACGGGACACCAACAGCAGGTTGCGCACATCGGCACGGGCCGCCAAATGCCGGGCCACAATCCGACCCAGACCACCGGTACCACCCGTGATCAGGACCGTACCCTCCGGATCCCACGCCTCCGGCTCCGGCTGCGTCGCCGTCACCGGCACCCGGCCGAGCCGCGCGGCGAGGACGTCGCCGTCGGCCCGCACGACCAGTTGCGGCTCGTCCAGCGCGAGGGCCCGGGGGAGGAAGGACGGCAGCTCGGCGCCGTCGTCCTCCTGATCCATCAAGTCCACCAGGTCCACGAGGACGAAGCGCTCGGGGTTCTCCGACTGCGCCGAGCGGACCAGACCCCACACGGCGGCGGCCGCCACGTCGCCGCCGTCGGTGGCGCCTCGGGTGACGAAGACCAGACGGGAGTCGGCAAACCGGTCGTCGGACAGCCACGACTGAACGATCCCGAGCACGCGAGCCGTCAGCTCATGAACGGATTCGACCACTTCCGCCGAACCCTTGAGCTGCATCACGACGTGAGCGGGGACCTCGACCGCCGGGTCGAGGTCTTCCAGTGCACCGACCTCCACCAGCGGACCGACGACCGCCTCGGCCGGCACCTGGACGGAGGACCAGGACAGCTTGAAGAGGGCGTCATGGTCGGCCGTACGCAGCTGGTCGGCGGCGAGGGGGCGAACCACCAGGGACTCCACGGACGCAACCGGCGCCCCGGCGGTGTCGGCGACGGCTATCGCCACTCCCCCGTTGACGGGCCGGATGCGGACGCGTACGGCAGCGGCACCGGTGGCGTGCAGAGCAACCCCGGTCCAGGAGAACGGCACCCCTCCCTCACCGTCACCACCGACGGCGGCGACAGCGTGGAGGACGGCGTCGAAGAGGGCGGGATGCATACCGTAGGCGCCCGCTTCGACGCCGTCGGGGAGTGCCACGTCGGCGTAGACGTCCTCGCCCAGGCGCCAAGCTGCCTGCAGGCCCTGGAACGCCGCACCGTACGCGAAGCCGGCGTCGGCGAACTGCTCGTAGCAATCGGAGACATCGACCGGCTCGGCACCCTGCGGAGGCCACACCGAAGCATCGAACGAAGAAGTAGAGGTCTCACCGGCCAGCGTGCCGCTGGCGTGGAGTGTCCAGGGCTCCTCGCCCGTACGGGAGTGGATCGTCACGGCCCGGCGACCGGTCTCGTCCGCCTCACCGACCCACACCTGCACCTGCACACCCGCACCCTGCTCGGGCAGAACCAGCGGCGCGGCAAGCGTCAACTCCTCCACCACGCTGCAACCCGCCTCGTCACCGGCGCGCAGGGCCAGTTCCACCAGAGCCGTGCCGGGCACCAGCGCCGAACCCATGACGACGTGATCCGCCAGCCACGGGTGGGACTGGAGGGACAGCCGACCCGTGAACAGGAAGCCCTCCGTGTTCACCAGCTCCACCGCCGCACCCAACAACGGATGCTCGGCCGACGACAGACCCGCGAACCGCACATCACCCGCACGCGCCACCACACCCGCCGGCCAGAACCGCCGGTGTTCGAACGCATACGTCGGCAGGTCCACGGGCCGGGCACCGGTGCCTGCGAAGAACGCGGCCCAGTCGACCGTGGCCCCATGCGCGTGCATCCGCGCCAGGGCGCTCACCGCGGCGGATTCCTCGTCCTTGTTCCTGCGCAGTACCGGGACCAGGACGGCGTCCTCGGTCAGGGATTCCTGGGCCATGGCGGACAGCACCCCGTCGGGGCCGAGCTCGAGGAACCGCCTCACCCCTTCCGCCTGCAGCGTGCCGACGCCCTCGGAGAAGCGCACGGCCTCGCGAACGTGGGTGACCCAGTAGTCGGGCGATCCCAGCTCCTCGGCGGAGGCCAGGGTGCCGGTGACGTTCGACACCACGGGGATCCGGGGGACGGCGAAGGCGAGGCCCTCGACGACCTGGCGGAAGTCCTCCAGCATCGGTTCCATCAGCGGCGAGTGGAATGCGTGGGAGACGCGCAGACGACTCGTCTTCCGTCCGTCGGCCTCGAAGCGGGCGGCAAGCTCCAGGACGGATTCCTCCGTACCCGAGACGACGACGGACGACGGGCCGTTGATGGCCGCGATGGACACCTCGTCGGTCAGGTGGGGCAGCACCTCGGCCTCCGTCGCCTGCACCGCGACCATCGCACCACCTGCAGGCAGCGCCTGCATCAGGCGGCCGCGCGCAGCCACGAGGGCACTGGCGTCGGCCAGTGAGAAGACGCCGGCCACGTGTGCGGCCGCCACCTCGCCGATCGAGTGACCGGCGACGAAGTCGGCACGGACGCCCCACGACTCCACCAGCCTGAACAGCGCCACTTCCAGCGCGAACAAGCCCGCCTGGGCATACACCGTGCGGTTCAGCAGCTCCTTGTCCTCACCCCAGACGACCTCGCGCAGGGGACGGTCGAGGTGCCCGTCCAGCACCGCACACACCGCATCGAACGCCCCGGCAAACACCGGGAAGCGCGCATACAACTCACGCCCCATCCCCAACCGCTGCGCACCCTGACCCGTGAACAGGAACGCCGTCCTGCCGTTGCCTGCCAGCGCTTCGAGCGTCTCCGGTGCGGCCTCGCCCGCTGCCAGTGCGGACAGCGCGCGTACGGCAGCCGGGCGGTCCTGCGCGGTGAGGACCACGGCACGGTGCTGGAAGGCCGCTCGCATGGTGGCCAGCGAGAATCCGACGTCCGTCAGGTCCCGGTCGGGGTGTTCCGCAAGGAACGCGGCCAGGCGCTGCGCCTGTGCGCGCAGTGCGGTCTCGCTCTTGCCGGACAGCACCAGGGGCACCACGCCCGTCGTCACCTCCGCCGCCGCGGCCGGCGTCTCCACCGGCTCGGGCTGCTCCAGGATGACGTGGGCGTTCGTCCCGCTGATGCCGAACGAGGACACGCCCGCCCGGCGCGGCCGGCCCGTGTCCGTCCAAGGCCGCTCGTCCGTCAGCAGTTCCACCGCTCCGGCTGTCCAGTCGACGTGGGTGGACGGTGCATCGACGTGCAGCGTGCGCGGCAGGACACCCTCCTGCATCGCCATCACCATCTTGATGATGCCCGCGACGCCTGCCGCGGCCTGCGTGTGGCCGAGGTTCGACTTCACCGAGCCGAGCAGGAGCGGCCGGTCCGCCGGCCGGTCCTGACCGTACGTGGCGATCAGGGCCTGGGCTTCGATCGGGTCACCGAGGGTCGTGCCGGTGCCGTGCGCCTCGACGGCATCGACGTCGGCGGTCGACAGGCCGGCGGCGGCCAGCGCCTGGCGGATCACCCGCTGCTGGGACGGGCCATTGGGCGCCGTCAGACCGTTCGACGCACCGTCCTGGTTGACCGCCGAGCCCCGCACGACCGCCAGCACCCGGTGACCGTTCCGCCGGGCATCCGACAACCGCTCCAGCACCAGCATGCCCACACCCTCCGACCAGCCGACACCGTCCGCGGCATCGGCAAAGGCCTTGGAACGCCCGTCCGGCGAAAGCCCCCGCTGACGCGAGAACTCCACGAACGTCGTCGGCGTCGACATCACCGTCACACCACCGGCCACCGCCAGCGAACACTCCCCCGACCGCAGCGCCTGCGCGGCCAGGTGCAGCGCCACCAGCGACGACGAACACGCCGTGTCCACCGTCACCGCAGGACCCTCGAAGCCGAAGGTGTACGAGACACGGCCCGAGGCGACGCTGCCCGCACTCCCGCTGCCCTGGTAGCCCTCGAACTCGGCGCCGGAGAGGAGGTTGGCGTAGTCGTTGTACATGACGCCCGCGAAGACGCCGGTCCGGCTGCCGCGCAGGGCGGTCGGGTCGATGCCCGCCCGCTCGACGGCCTCCCACGTCGCCTCCAGCAGCAGGCGCTGCTGGGCGTCGGTGGCCAGCGCCTCGCGCGGGCTCATGCCGAAGAACGCCGGGTCGAACTCGGCGGCGTCCCGCAGGAATCCGCCCTCGCGGGTGTAGACCGTGCCGGTGTGGGCGGGGTCGGGGTGGTAGAGCTCCTCCAGGTCCCAGCCGCGATCGGTCGGGAAGCCCGACACCGCATCCACCCCCTCCGACACCAGCCGCCACAGGTCCTCGGGCGAGGCGACCCCGCCCGGGTAGCGGCAGCTCATGCCGACGATCACGATCGGGTCGTCCGCCACCGCCGGCAGCACCGCCGACGGCGTCACCGCCTCCGGCGCCGTCTCGGCCCCGAAGAGTTCGTCCAGCAGGAAGGACACCAGCGCGTCAGCCGTCGGATAGTCGAAGACCAGCGTGGCAGGCAGCCGCAGACCCGTCACCGAGCCGAGGCGATTGCGCAGCTCGACGGCAGTCAGGGAGTCGAAGCCGAGATCCTGGAAGGCCCGGCTCGGGTCGACGTCCATGGCGCTCGCGTGACCGAGTACGGCGGCTATCTGCCCCCGCACGGCGTCGAGCAGCGCTTCGCGGCGCTCGACGGCGCCCAGCGCGGCCAGGCGCCGGCCCAGTCCGGACGTGGCGGCCGCGGTGCCCGCACGGCGCAGGGCGCGCGTACGGACCAGGCCGCGCAGCAGCGGCGGTACGTCCGTGGCCTGTGCCCGCACGGCTGCGAGGTCCAGGCGCACCGGCAGCACCGACGGTTCGGTGACGGTCGTGACCGCGGCGTCGAACAGCCCGAGCCCCTCTTCGACGGACAGCGGCGGCATGCCGGCTCGCGTCATCCGCTCGATCTCGGCCTCGCTCAGCGCCTCCGTCATCCCGCTGCCCCGGGCCCAGGGGCCCCAGGCGAGGGAGACGGCGGGCAGGCCGGCGGTACGCCGGTGGACGGCCAGGGCGTCGAGGAAGGCGTTGCCCGCCGCGTAGTTGCCCTGACCGGGGCTGCCCAGCGTGCCGGCGACGGAGGAGAAGACGACGAAGGCATCGAGGTCGAGGCTCTCCGTGGCCCGGTGGAGGTGCCAGGCGGCGTCGGCCTTCGGCCGCAGCACCCGGGCCATCCGCTCCGGCGTCAGCGACTCCACCACACCGTCGTCCAGAACGCCCGCCGTATGGACGACAGCGGTGATGCGATGCCGGGCGAACAGCCCCGCCACAGCAGCCTCGTCCGTGACATCGGCAGCCTCCGCCGCGGCGGTGACGCCGTACTCCGCCGTGAGCTCAGCCAACAACTCCTGCACGCCCTCGGCGTCCGGACCGCTACGGGACACCAGCAGAAGGTTGCGCACATCGGCGCGAGCCGCCAAGTGCCGGGCCACGATCCGCCCCAGACCACCGGTACCACCCGTGATCAGGACCGTACCCTCCGGATCCCAGGTCCTGTCGGCCGCGGATGCGGCGGACGGGACGCAGGCCAGCCGGGCCGCGCGGAGGTCGCCGTCAGTGCCGATGAGCAGCTGGGGCTCGTCGGTGGCCAGCGCCCGGGCCAGCGTCCGCTCGTCGGGAAGAGCAGCACCGTCGACGTCGATCAGGCCGAAGCGGCCGGGGTGCTCGGACTGCGCCGAACGGACCAGGCCCCATGCGGCGGCAGCGGCGAGGTCGGTGCCGGTCGTGGCGCCCTGCGTCAGGAAGACGAGGCGCGATGCGGCGAACCGTTCGTCCGCAAGCCACGCCTGGATCGTCCCGAGGACACGGGTCGTCGCCTCGTGGACGGCGGTGGCCACCTCCGCGTCCGCGTCCGAGGACGCGGGCATCCGGGCCACGACGACGTCCGGGACGTCGGTCGCGTCGGTGAGGGAAGCGGCGTCGTCGAGTTCCAGCACATTCAGCGATTCGACGGATTCCTCACCCGAGGGAACCGCGGTCCACTCGACCGTGAAGAGGGAATCGCGTCCGGCGGTCCGCAGCCGGTCCGCCGAGACGGGACGGACGACGAGCGACTCCACGGACGCGACGGGCGCGCCGGTGGTGTCGGCGATCGCCACCTCGACGCCGTTGGCGGCGGGCCGGATGCGGACCCGTACGGCAGCGGCACCGGTGGCGTGCAGAGCAACGCCCGTCCAGGAGAACGGCACTCCCCCGTCATCGTCGCCGCCGACGGCGGCGGCGTGGAGGGCGGCGTCGAAGAGAGCCGGGTGCAGACCGTACGCACCCGCCTCGACGCCCTCCGGCAGCGCCACCTCGGCGTAGACGTCCTCGCCCAGGCGCCAGGCGGCCCGCAGGCCCTGGAACGCCGGGCCGTAGGCGAACCCGGCTTCTGCGAACCGCTCGTAGCAGTCGGAGACGTCCATGGCCTCCGCGCCCGTGGGCGGCCACACCTCGGCCTCGAACGCCTGGGCGGTCGAGCCTTCGGCCACCACACCGTTCGCGTGGAGCGTCCAGGGCTCCTCGCCCGTGCGGGAGTGGATCGTCACGGCCCGGCGACCGGTCTCGTCCGCTTCACCGACCCACACCTGCACCTGCACACCCGCACCCTGCTCGGGCAGAACCAGCGGCGCGGCAAGCGTCAACTCCTCCACCACACCGCAACCCGCCTCGTCACCGGCGTGCAAGGCCAGTTCCACCAGTGCCGTGCCCGGCACCAGCACCGAACCCATCACCACGTGATCCGCCAGCCAGGCGTGCGAGCGAGCCGACAGGCGTCCCGTGAGCAGGAAGCCGTCGGAACCTGCCAGGGTGACCATGCCGTTGAGCAGAGGGTGCTCGACGGAGTTGGCGTTGCCGTCCGGCGTCATGACGGCCGGCCAGAAGCGCTGGTGCTGGAACGGGTACGTCGGCAGGTCCACGCGGCGTGCACCGGTGCCGGTGAAGAACGCGGCCCAGTCGACGCGCCCGCCGGTGACGTGCAGGCGTGCCAGGGCGTCCACGATCGCCGATTCCTCCGCGCCGCGCTTGCGCAGTGCGGGGATCAGGACGGTCTCGGCTCCGGTCAGGGATTCCTGGGCCATCGCCGACAGCACCCCGTCGGGGCCGAGCTCGAGGAACCGCCTCACCCCTTCCGCCTGAAGCGTGCCGACGCCCTCGGAGAAGCGGACCGCCTCTCGGACATGGGTGACCCAGTAGTCGGCCGACCCCAGCTCCTCGGCGGAGGCCAGGCGGCCCGTCACGTTGGACACCACGGGCAGCTGCGGAGTACCGAACGCGAGGCGCTCCACCACCCGGCGGAAGTCCTCCAGCATCGGTTCCATCAACGGTGAATGGAAGGCGTGCGAGACGCGCAGCCGGCTCGTCCTGCGCCCCTCGGCCTCGAAGCGGGCGGCAAGCTCCAGCACGGCCGCCTCGGCGCCCGACACCACGACGGCCGACGGGCCGTTGATCGCCGCGATCGACACCTCGTCGGTCAGGTACGGCAGCACCTCGGCCTCCGTAGCCTCGACGGCCACCATCGCGCCACCCGCAGGCAGCGCCTGCATCAAGCGACCCCGCGCAGCCACCAACGCACACGCATCCGCCAGCGAGAAGACCCCGGCCACATACGCCGCCGCCACCTCACCGATCGAATGACCAGCAACGTAATCCGGGCGCACACCCCACGACTCCACCAGCCTGAAGAGCGCCACTTCCAGCGCGAACAAGCCCGCCTGCGCGTACACCGTGCGGTTCAGGAGCTCCTCGTCCTCACCCCACACCACCTCACGCACCGGCAGCTCAAGGTGCTCGTCCAGACCCGCGCACACCGCATCGAACGCCTCGGCGAAAACGGGGAAGCGCTCGTACAACTCACGCCCCATCCCCAACCGCTGCGCACCCTGACCCGTGAACAGGAACGCCTGGAGGCCGTCCGTCTGCATACGGTCGACGGGGGTCTCGCCGCGGGTGACGGCGGCCAGGGCGGCCAGGAGGTCGTCCCTGGTCGTGCCCACGACGGCCACGCGCTGTTCCAGTGCGGCCCGTGACGTGGCCAGCGAGTAGGCCACGTCCAGCGGGTCCAGCTCGCGGCCGGGGCCGTCCAGGAGGCGCTGTGCCTGCGCGAGGAGGGCGGTCCGGTCGTGGGCCGAGAGGATCCAGGGCAGGACGCCCGGAGTCACCGTGGGCTCCTCGGTGCTGTCGGCACCGGCCTCCGGCGCCTGTTCGACCAGGACGTGGGCGTTGGTGCCGCTGATGCCGAACGACGACACGCCTGCCCGGCGGGGCCGGCCGGGGGCGGCCGGGGTCCACTCGCGGGTCTCGGTCAGCAGCTCGACGGCGCCGGCCGTCCAGTCGACCTTCTCGGAGGGGGCGTCGACGTGCAGCGTGGGCGGCAGGACGCCGTGGCGCATGGCCATCACCATCTTGATGACACCGGCGACGCCGGCCGCGGCCTGCGTGTGGCCGATGTTGGACTTCACCGAGCCCAGCCACAGCGGCCGGTCCGTCTCGCGGTCCTGGCCGTAGGTGGCGAGCAGCGCCTGCGCCTCGATGGGGTCGCCCAGCGTCGTCCCCGTACCGTGCGCCTCGACGGCGTCGATCTGGTCGGCGGAGAGACGGGCGTTGGCCAGGGCCTGGCGGATGACGCGGCGCTGTGCGGGCCCGTTGGGGGCGGTCAGACCGTTGGAGGCGCCGTCCTGGTTGACGGCGGTGCCGCGGACGACGGCCAGGACCGGGTGCCCGTTGCGCACGGCGTCGGACAGCCGCTCGACCACCAGGAAGCCCGCGCCCTCGGAGAAGCCGGTGCCGTCGGCCGCCGAGGCGAAGGACTTGCACCTGCCGTCGGCCGAGAGGGCGCCCTGGCGTCCGAACTCGGCGAAGACGCCGGGCGTGGACAGCACCGTCACACCGCCCGTGACCGCCAGCGAGCAGTCGCCCTGGCGCAGGGCCTGGACGGCGAGGTGCAGGGCCACCAGGGACGACGAGCAGGCGGTGTCGACCGAGACGGCGGGGCCCTCCAGGCCGAGCTTGTACGAGACGCGGCCGGAGACCACGCTGCCGTTGCCGTCGCTGCCGGGGTAGTCGTGGTACATCACACCGGCGAAGACGCCGGTGCGGGTGCCGCGCAGCGAGGTGGGGTCGATGCCGGCCCGCTCCAGGGCCTCCCACGACAGTTCGAGGGTGAGGCGCTGCTGCGGGTCCATGGCGAGGGCCTCGCGCGGGGAGATCCCGAAGAAGCCGGGGTCGAAGTCGGCGGCCCGGTCGAGGAATCCGCCGAGGTGGGGGTACTGCCCGGTGTCCGGGAAGCCCTCCCAGCCGCGGTCGTCCGGGAAGCCGGAGACGGCGTCACTGCCGGTCGTCACCAGGTGCCACAGGTCCTCGGGGCTGGTGACGCCGCCGGGGTAGCGGCAGGCCATGCCGACGATGGCGATCGGCTCGTACTGGGCGGCGGACAACTTGCGGTTCTCGGCGCGCAGCCGGACGGTCTCGCGGCGGGCGGCGAGCAGTGCGTCGCCGCCGTCCGTGGAGTCGTCACCGTCCGGGACGAGGAGTTCCTCGTCCTCCGGCTCGTCGACCGTCCCGCGGACCGTCGCGTCGGCCAGCTCCAGGAGGCTCTCCATCAGGCCGGCGTCGCGCAGGCGGCGGGTGGGGATGGTCTGCAGGGCCTGCCGGACCTCGTCCTCGGCGGACCGCGCGGGCGCGGCTTCGCCGGCGACCGGCAGCGGGGCGAGCTGCTCCTCGATGTGGCCGGTCACCGCCTCCGAGTTGGGGTGGTCGAAGACGAGGGTGGCGGGCAGGCGCAGGCCGGTGGCGCGGTTGAGCTGGTTGCGCAGCTCGGTGGCGGCCAGGGAGTCGAAACCGAGCTCCTGGAACGCCTTGTCCGGTCCGATGGCCTCCGCCGACGCGTGCCCGAGGACGGCCGCAACCTGCGTGCGGACGATCTGCAGGATCGCCCGGCGCCGCTCGGCGGGCGTCAGGCCCGCCAGACGCTGCGCGAGGCCGGCGGCCCCGGGGGCCGCGTCGGCAGCGGTCGCGGTGCGGCGCGCGGCGGGTACGAGCCCGCGCAGGAGGGCGGGGATCTCGTCGGTGCGGGTGCGCAGGGCGGTGGTGTCGACCCGGATGGGTACGACGGTGGCGCGCTCGGACCGCAGGCCTTCCGCGAACAGGGCCGTGCCCTCCGCGTGGCCGAGGGCGGGGACGCCCTGGGTGGCCATGCGCTTGCGGTCGATGTCGCTGAGGTACTGCCCGAGACCGGCACCGACCTCCCACAGGCCGAAGGCCATGGACGTGGCCGGCAGCCCCTGCGCCCGGCGGTGCTGGGCGAGACCGTCGAGGAAGACGTTGGCGGCGGCGTAGTTGCCCTGACCGGCCGTCAGCACCAGGCCACCGGCCGACGAGAACAGCACAAACGCCGCCAGGTCCATGTCCCGGGTCAGCTCGTGCAGCCACCAGGCCGCATCCGCCTTCGGAGCCAGGACGGTGTCGACCTGTTCGGTGGTCAGCGCGTCGACGAGGGCGCTGTCACCCACGCCCGCGGCGTGGACGACGCCGGTCAGGGGGCGTTCGGCGGTGATGCCGGCAACCAGAGCAGTCAGAGCCGCACGATCGGAGACGTCACACGCCTCGATCCGCACACTCTGCGCACCCAGCTCGGCCAGCGCCTCGCGCAACTCCCTCGCGCCCGGCGCCTCCGGGCCGCGCCGGCCCACCAGCACCAGGTGCCGTACACCGCGTTCGGCCACCAGGTAGCGAGCCACCACAGCACCCAGGCCACCCGTACCACCGGTGATCAGCACCGCACCCTCGGCGTCGAACGACGCCCCGTCGGCGGCTACCGGCGCCAGGCGCACCAGCCTCGGCACCCGCACCTCACCCGCACGCAGGGCCAGCTCGGTTTCGCCCGAGGCCTGCGCCGCATCGACGGCAGCAGCAGGCTCCACCGAGTCGTCGACGTCGACCAGCACGAACCGCCCGGGGTTCTCCGCCTCGGCGGCCCGCACCAGACCCCACACCGGAGCCTGCACCACATCGACGAGCTCGTCGTCGGCCGTCGCAACCGCACCACGCGTCACCACGACCAACCGCTCACCCGCCTCACGCTCCACCGCCAGCCACTCGCGTACCGCCTGCAGCACGCGGTCCATGACGGTTCGCACCCCACCGGGTACCTCGTCGGCGGCGTCGGAAGCAAGCTGCGTGAGGTCGAGCAGCTGCGGTTCGGTGGCCGGGACGGTACCGCTGTCGGAGGTGACGGGCAGGGCCGGCCACTCGATCCCGTACAGCGGCAGCTTCGCGCCGCCCTCCGCGGACTCCAGCTGGTCGGCGGAGACCGGTCGGCCGACCATCGAGCCGACGGACAGCACCGGGCGGCCCGTGGTGTCGGTGACGGCCAGGGCCAGTCCGCCGTTCTCGACCTGGGAGAGGCGCACGCGGACGGCGGGCGCGCCGACGGCGTGCAGCGTCACATCGTTCCAGGCGAAGGGGATCATCGTCTCGTCGGCGTCGCCGACGAGGATCGCCGCGTGCATCGCCGCGTCGAGCAGGGCCGGGTGCAGACCGAAGCGACCGGCCTCGTCCGCCGCGCTCTCCGGCAGGGCGACCTCGGCGAAGAGCTCGTCACCCCGGCGCCAGGCGGCGCGCAGGCCCTGGAAGACGGGGCCGTAGTCGTAGCCGTGCTGCTGCAGCGTCTCGTACGCGCCCTCCAACGGCACCTGCTCGGCGCCGGCGGGCGGCCAGGCGACGGCCGCCGGTTCGCCGGTGGTGGGGGCGCCTGCGGCGGCCGGGGTGAGGAAGCCGGACGCGTGCCGTGTCCAGGCCCCGTCCGGGGCGCCGTCGGGGCGGGAGTGGATGGCGACCGGCCGACGACCGGCCACCGCCCCTGCCCCTGCCTCGGCCTCCGTCTCCGCCGGGCCGACGACGACCCGGACGTGGACGGCGCCGTGCTCGGGCAGCACCAGCGGCGCGGCGAGCGTCAGCTCTTCCAGCGCGGCGCAGCCGGCCTCGTCACCCGCCCGTACGGCGAGTTCCACCAGCCCGGTGCCCGGCAGCAGCACCGTGCCCTTGACGGCGTGGTCGGCGAGCCAGGGGTGCGAGGAGAGCGACAGGCGGCCGGTGAGGACGACCCCGTCGGACTCCGGGAGCCGCACCACGGCGCCCAGCAGCGGGTGCGTCACCGCTTCCATGCCGGCCGAACCCAGGTCGGCCGTGCCGGTGGTGGCGTTCACCCAGTAGCGCTGCCGCTGGAAGGCGTAGGTCGGCAGGTCGACCGGCTGCGATGCGGCACCACTCGTCGTGGAGTCACCGGTCGCGGGCCGGGCGAAGAAGGCGTGCCAGTCGACGGGCACGCCGTGGGCGTGCAGGCGGGCGACGGCGGCCACGGCGGTGGCGGCCTCGTCCCTGCCCTTGCGCAGGAACGGTACGGCCACCGGGCCCGGGGCGTCGCCCTCCGGCTCCAGCGCCGCCTCGGCCATGCCGCTCAGCACGGCGTCCGGCCCGAGCTCGACGAACCGCGTCACGCCGTCGGCGTGCAGGGCCCGTACGGCGTCGGCGAAGCGGACGGCTCGGCGGACGTGGTCGACCCAGTACGACGGGGAGGTGAGCTCGTCGGAGGTGGCGAGGGCGCCGGTCAGGTTGGACGCCACGGGTATCGAGGGAGCGGTGAAAGCGAGCTCCGAGACGACCTCGCGGAAGTCCTCCAGCATCGGTTCCATCAACGGTGAATGGAAGGCGTGCGAGACGCGCAGACGACTCGTCCTGCGCCCCTCGGCCTCGAAGCGGGCGGCCACTTCCAGCACCGCCGCCTCGGCACCCGACACCACGACGGACGACGGGCCGTTGATCGCCGCGATCGACACCTCGTCGGTCAGGTACGGCAGCACCTCGGCCTCCGTAGCCTCGACGGCCACCATCGCGCCACCCGCAGGCAGCGCCTGCATCAAGCGACCCCGCGCAGCCACCAACGCACACGCATCCGCCAGCGAGAAGACCCCGGCCACATACGCCGCCGCCACCTCACCGATCGAATGACCAGCAACGTAATCCGCACGCACACCCCACGACTCCACCAGCCGGAACAGGGCGACCTCGACCGCAAAAAGCCCCGCCTGGGCATACACCGTGCGGTTCAGCAGCTCCTCATCCTCGCCCCAGACGACCTCGCGCAGGGGACGGTCGAGGTGCTCGTCCAGCACCGCACACACCGCATCGAACGCCCCGGCGAAAACGGGGAAGCGCTCGTACAACTCACGCCCCATCCCCAACCGCTGCGCACCCTGACCCGTGAACAGGAACGCCGTCGAGTCGTCGGGGCGTGCCGTCGCCGTGACGACGGCCGAGGTCGGCTCGTCGTGGGCGAGGGCCGCGAGGCCGCGCAGGAGCTGGTCGCGGTCCGTGCCGACGACGACCGCGCGGTGTTCGAGTGCGGCGCGGGACGTGGCCAGCGAGCGGGCGATCCGCTCGGGATCGAGTTCGGGGCGGGCCGCGAGGTGGGTGTGGAGCCGCTCCGCCTGGGCGCGCAGCGCCTGCGGGGTGGCGGCGCTGACCGGCCACGGGAGGACGTCCGTGCCGGGAGTGCCGACGGCTTCCGCTGCGGGCGGTTGCGGCTGCGGGCCCTGTTCGATGACGACGTGGGCGTTGGTGCCGCTGATGCCGAACGCGGAGACGGCGGCGCGGCGCCGGCGTCCGGTCTCCGGCCAGGGCCGGGCCTCGGTGAGGAGTTCGACGGCGCCGGCGGTCCAGTCGACGTGCGGGGAGGGCTCGTCGACGTGCAGGGTGCGGGGCAGGACGCCCTCCTGCATCGCCATGACCATCTTCATGACGCCGGCGACGCCGGCGGCGGCCTGGGCGTGGCCGATGTTGGACTTGATCGAGCCCAGCCACAGCGGCCGGTCGGCCGGCCGGTCCTGGCCGTACGTGGCGATCAGGGCCTGCGCCTCGATGGGGTCGCCCAGCGTCGTCCCCGTACCGTGCGCCTCCACCGCGTCCACCTCGGACGCCGGCAGTCCGGCGCCGGCCAGGGCCTGGCGGATGACCCGCTGCTGCGAGGGGCCGTTGGGGGCGGAGAAGCCGTTGCTCGCGCCGTCCTGGTTGACCGCCGTGCCGCGCACGACGGCGAGGACGCGGTGGCCGTTGCGCAGGGCGTCCGAGAGGCGTTCGACGAGGAGGACGCCCGCGCCCTCCGACCAGCCGACGCCGTCGGCGGCGCCGGCGAAGGCCTTGCAGCGGCCGTCGGGCGACAGGCCGCGCTGCCGGCTGAACTCGATGAACATGCCCGGCGTGGACATCACCGTGGCGCCGCCGGCCAGGGCCAGCGAGCACTCGCCCGAGCGCAGCGCCCGGACGGCGAGGTGCAGGGCGACGAGCGAGGACGAGCAGGCGGTGTCGACCGTGACCGCGGGCCCCTCGAACCCGAAGGTGTAGGAGACGCGGCCGGAGACGACGCTGCCGCCGCTGGTGCCGGAGGGCGAGACGTTCAGGGCGTAGTCGTGGTACATGACGCCGGAGAAGACGCCGGTGTCGCTGCCCTTGAGCGAGGTCGGGTCGATGCCGGCCCGCTCGATCGCCTCCCAGGACGTCTCCAGCAGCAGGCGCTGCTGCGGGTCCATGTAGGTGGCCTCGCGCGGCGAGATGCCGAAGAAGCCGGGGTCGAAGTCGGCGGCGTCGTGCAGGAAGCTGCCGTGGCGGGTGTAGCTCCTGCCTTCCTTGCCGGGCTCGGGGTCGTAGAGGTCGGCGAGGTTCCAGCCGCGGTCGCCGGGCAGCTCGGAGAGGGTGTCGACGCCGTCGGCGACGAGCTTCCACAGCTCCTCGGGGCTGGTCACGCCGCCCGGGTAGCGGCAGGCCATGCCGATGATGGCGATCGGCTCGTCGTCCGCCGGGGCCCCGGGCGTACGCGCGAGGGCAGCGGCGTCGGCGACGTCGGCGGTGTCCGTGCCGGCGAGGAGGCCGGCGATGTGCTCGCCGACGGCACGCGAGTTGGGGTGGTCGAAGACGAGGGTGGCGGGCAGGCGCAGGCCGGTGGCGCGGTTGAGCTGGTTGCGCAGCTCGGTGGCGGCCAGGGAGTCGAAACCGAGCTCCTGGAAGGCCCTGTCGGGCCCGATGGCCTCCGCCGACGCGTGCCCGAGGACGGCCGCGACCTGCGTGCGGACGATCTGCAGGATCGCCCGGCGCCGCTCGCCTTCGGTGAGCCCGGCGAGCTGCCGGGTCAGGCCGGCCTCCGGCGCGGGGGCCGCGGCGGCCGCGGCCCTGCGGGCACGCGGCGCCAGGCCGCGCAGGAGGGCGGGGATCTCGTCGGTGCGGGTGCGCAGGGCCGCCGTGTCCACCTGGACGGGTACGACGGTGGCGCGCTCCGACCGCAGACCCGCCGCGAACAGCGCCAGCCCGGCGTCGTGCGTCAGCACCGGGACGCCTTGCGTCGCCATGCGCTTGCGGTCGATGTCGCTGAGGTACTGCCCGAGCCCGGCACCCACGTCCCACAGGCCGAAGGCCATGGACGTGGCCGGCAGCCCCTGCGCCCGGCGGTGCTGCGCGAGACCGTCGAGGAAGACGTTGGCGGCGGCGTAGTTGCCCTGACCGGCCGTCAGCACCAGGCCACCGGCGGACGAGAACAACACAAACGCTGCCAGGTCCATGTCCTTGGTCAGCTCGTGCAGCCACCAGGCCGCATCCGCCTTCGGAGCCAGGACGGCGTCCATGCGCTCGGGGGTCAGGGCCTGCACCAGACCGTTGTCGCCGATGCCGGCGGCGTGGACGACGCCGGTCAGGGGGCGCTCGGCGGTGATGCCGGCGACCAGAGCAGTCAAAGCCGCACGATCGGAGACGTCACACGCCTCGATCCGCACACTCTGCGCACCGAGCCCGGACAACTCCTCACGCAACTCCACCGCACCCGGCGCCTCCAGGCCACGCCGGCCCGCCAACACCAGATGCCGTACACCGCGCTCGGCCACCAGGAAGCGGGCCACGACAGCGCCCAGACCACCGGTACCACCGGTGATCAGCACCACACCCTCGGCATCGAACGACACTTCCTCATCGGCCGCCGGTGCCAGGCGCACCAGCCTCGGCACCCGCACCTCACCCGCACGCAGGGCCAACTCGGGTTCCCCCGACGCCAGCGCCGCATCGACGGCATCATCCGGCTCCACCGAGGCGTCCACGTCCACCAGCACGAACCGACCGGGATTCTCCGCCTGGGCAGCCCGCACCAGACCCCACACCGGAGCCTGGACCACATCAATGAGCTCGTCATCAGCCGTCGCAACCGCACCACGCGTCACCACGACCAACCGCTCACCCGCACCGCGCTCCACCGCCAGCCACTCCTGCACGGTGTCCAGGACGCGGTGCGTGAGGGTGCGTACGGCGTCGGGTACGTCGCCGGGCGGCGTGGCACCGCAGTCGAGGACGACCGTTCCGTCGGCCACGGGCTCGGGCGCGCGAGTGGCCGGGGAGTGCCATGCGATGCCGTACAGCGTCTGCGCCGTGCGGGCCGCGGCCGCGCCCAGCTGGTCGTCGGAGACCGGGCGGCCCGCCACCGAGCCCACCGACAGCACCGGCGCGCCGGCCGGGTCGGTGATCTGCAGGGCCAGGGCACCGTCCGGCAGACGGGACAGGCGTACGCGGACCGCCGCGGCGCCCTCCGCGTGCAGGGACACCTCGCTCCAGGCGAAGGGGATCATCGTCCCTTCGGCGTCGCCGGCCAGGATCGCCGCGTGCATCGCCGCGTCGAGCAGGGCCGGGTGCAGGCCGAAGCGACCGGCCTCGTCCGCCGCGCCCTCCGGCAGGGCGACCTCGGCGAAGAGCTCGTCACCACGCTGCCAGGCGGCGCGCAGGCCGCGGAAGAGCGGTCCGTAGCCGTAGCCGTGCTCGGCGAAGGTGTCGTACGCGCCCTCGACGGTCAGTTCCGTGGCGTCCGCGGGCGGCCAGACGGAGGTGTCGGGCTGCGGGGCGGGGACGGCGGCGGGGGCGAGGACGCCCTCGGCGTGCTGGGTCCAGGGGGCGTCGACGGGGTCCTCGGGGCGGGAGTGGATGCCGAGCGTCCGTCGTCCGGTGTCGTCGGGGGCGCCGACGCGCACCTGGAGGAGGACGCCGCCGCCCGTCGCGGGCAGCAGGAGCGGGGCGGTGAGGGTCAGTTCCTCGACGAGGCCGCACCCGACCTCGTCACCGGCCCGTACGGCCAGCTCCAGCAGCCCCGTGCCGGGCACCAGCACGGATCCGCGGACGACGTGGTCGGCGAGCCAGGGGTGGGACGTGACGGAGAGCCGGCCCGTGAGCAGGTGGCCCTCGCCGTCGGCGAGTTCGACGGCCGCGCCGAGCATGGGGTGCCGGGCGGCGCCCAGGCCGGCGTGGCGCACCTCGCCGGCGCGGGTGGTCTGCGAGGGCGCGGGCCAGTAGCGGCGCCGCTGGAAGGCGTACGTCGGCAGGTCGACCTGCCGGGCACCGGTGGCGGCGAACACGGCGTTCCAGTCGGGTTCGGTGCCGTGGGCGTGGAGCCGGGCGAGGGCGCCGAGGAGCGTCGTCTCCTCGTCCCGGCCCTTGCGCAGGACGGGGACGAGGACGGCGGGCCCGCCCTCGAAGGAGTCGGAGGAGTCGGAGGGGTCGAAGGATTCGGCGGCGAGAGCGGACAGGGCGCCGTCGGGGCCGAGTTCGAGGCAGGTGGTGACGCCGGCGGTCCGCAGGGTCCGTACCCCGTCGGCGAAGCGCACGGCTTCGCGGACGTGGGTGACCCAGTACTCGGGGGAGCACAGCTGTGCCTCGGTGGCGATCGTGCCGGTGACGTCGGAGACGACCGGCACGGTGGGCGCGGCGTAGGCCAGGCCCTCGGCGACCGCGCGGAAGTCGGCGAGCATCGGCTCCATCAGCGGCGAGTGGAAGGCGTGCGAGACCCGCAGGCGCGTGGTCCGGCGGCCATCGGCCTCCAGGTGGGCGCAGACGGCCTCGACGGCCTCCTCGGTACCGGAAACGACGACGGCGGAGGGGCCGTTGACGGCGGCGATCGCCACGTCGCCGGTCAGCAGGGGCCGTACCTCGTCCTCGGTGGCGCGCACGGCCGCCATGGCCCCGCCGGCCGGAAGGGCCTGCATCAGGCGGGCACGGGCGGCGACCAGGCGGCAGGCGTCGGGCAGGGACAGCACGCCGGCGACGTGGGCCGCCGCGATCTCGCCGACCGAATGGCCGAGCAGCAGGTCGGGGCGCACGCCCCAGGACTCCACCAGCCGGAACAGCGCCACTTCGAGGGCGAACAGCGCGGTCTGCGCGTAGGCCGTGCGGTCGAGGAGCTCGGCGTCGTCGCCCCACAGGACGTCGCGGACGGGCCGCTCCAGGTGCCCGGCCAGGTGGGTGTCGAGCCCGTCGAGGACGGCGTCCAGTGCCGCGGCGAAGACGGGGTGTCGGGCGTACAGCTCCCGGCCCGCGCCCAGGCGCTGCGCGCCCTGGCCGGAGAAGAGGAAGGCGCGCTTTCCGGGGCGCACCGTGCCCTCCGCGGCGACGGTCTCGTCCGTGGTGCCCTCGGCGAGGGCGGTCAGCGCGCGCAGGGCGGTGTCCCGGTCGGCGGCCAGGACGACGGCCCGGTGCGGGAAGCCGGTACGGCCGGTGGCCAGGGAGTACGCCACGTCCGCGAGCCGCAGGCCGGGGTGCTCCTGCAGGTGCGCGAGCAGGCGTGCGGCCTGCGCGGGCAGGGCGGCCTCGTCCCTGGCCGAGAGGACCAGGGGCAGCGGGCCGGCCGCGGGGGTCTCCTGCCGGGGCTCCGGCAGCTGCGACGCAGGGTGGTTCCCGGGCTCGTTCCCGGGCTCGTTCCCGGGCTGATTCCCGGGCTGGTTCTCGGGCTCGTTCTCGGGCTCGTTCTCGGGCTGTTCGAGGATGACGTGGGCGTTGGTGCCGGAGATGCCGAACGAGGACACGCCCGCCCGGCGCGGCCGCGCCGCGTCCGGCCAGGGTGCGGGCTGCCGCAGCAGTTCGACGGCACCGGCCGTCCAGTCGACGTGGGTGGAGGGGGCATCGACGTGCAGGGTGTGCGGGAGCACGCCGTGCTGCATCGCCATGACCATCTTGATGACACCCGCGACACCGGCGGCGGCCTGGGTGTGGCCGATGTTGGACTTGATCGAGCCGAGCAGCAGCGGCCGTTCGGCGTCCCGGTCCTGGCCGTAGGTGGCGAGCAGGGCCTGGGCCTCGATCGGGTCGCCCAGGGTGGTGCCCGTGCCGTGGCCCTCGACGGCGTCGACATCGGCGGTGGACAGACCGCCGCTGGCCAGGGCCTGGCGGATCACGCGCTGCTGGGACGGGCCATTGGGCGCGGTCAGCCCGTTGGAGGCACCGTCCTGGTTGACCGCGGAGCCACGGACGACGGCGAGGACGCGGTGGCCGTTGCGGCGGGCGTCGGAGAGCCGTTCGAGAACGAGCATGCCCACGCCCTCGCCCCAACCGACGCCGTCGGCGCCGTCGGCGAACGCCTTGCACCGGCCGTCGGCGGACAGACCGCCCTGGCGGGAGAACTCGACGAACGTCATGGGGGTGGCCATCACCGTCACACCACCGGCCACCGCCAGGGAGCACTCCCCCGACCGCAGCGCCTGCGCGGCCAGGTGCAGCGCCACCAGCGACGACGAGCACGCCGTGTCGACCGTGACCGCAGGACCTTCGAAGCCGAAGGTGTACGAGACACGGCCCGAGGCGACGCTGCCCGCACTGCCACTGCCCTGATAGCCCTCGAACTCGCGGCCCGAGAGGAGGGAGGCGTAGTCGTGGTACATCACGCCGGCGAAGACGCCGGTACGGCTGCCCTTGAGCGAGGCCGGGGCGATGCCGGCGCGTTCGATCGCCTCCCACGTCGTCTCCAGCAGCAGGCGCTGCTGGGCGTCGGTGGTCAGCGCCTCGCGGGGGCTCATGCCGAAGAAGTCGGGGTCGAAGTCGGCGGCGTCGTGCAGGAAGCCGCCGGAGCGGGTGGCGATGTCGGCCTCGTCGAGGTCCGCGGCGTCCCAGCCGCGGTCTCCGGGGAAGCCGGAGACGGCGTCCACGCCGTCGGCCACCAGCCGCCACAGATCCTCGGGCGAGGCGACCCCGCCGGGGTAGCGGCAGCTCATGCCCACGATGACGACGGGGTCGTCGGCCATGGCGGCCGCGGTGGGGAGGATCTCCGCTGCGCCGGCCGGGACCGTACCGAAGAGCTCGTCGTGGAGGTGGCCGACCAGAGCATGCGCGGTCGGGTAGTCGAAGACGGCGGTCGCCGGCAGCCGCAGGCCCGTGGCCTTGCCGAGGCGGTTGCGCAGCTCGATGGCGGTGAGGGAGTCGAAGCCCAGGTCCTGGAAGGCACGGGCCGGGTCGACGGTCGCGCCGTCCGCGTGCCCGAGGACGAGGGCGATCTGCGCCCGCACGATGTCGAGCAGCGCCTCGCGCCGCTGCTCCTCCGGCTGCCCGGCCAGGCGTGCGACGAGACCGGAGGCGGCGGCGTCACCGGCCGGTGCCGCGGCGGATGCGCGCCGGGTGCGCGAGCGGACCAGGCCGCGCAGCAGGGGCGGCACGTCCCCGTACGCGCGCAGGGCGGCCAGGTCGAGGCGGACGGGTACGGCAAGGGGCTCGCCGGCGCCGAGCGCCGCGTCGAACAGGGCGAGCCCCTGCTCGGTGGTGAGAGCCGGCATGCCGGTGCGGGCGATGCGCTCGATCCCGGCCTCGGAGAGGGTGCCGGTCATGCCGCTGTTCGCCTGTGCCCAGGGGCCCCAGGCGAGGGAGACGGCGGGCAGCCCGGCGGCGCGCCGGTGGGCGGCGAGGGCGTCGAGGAAGGCGTTGCCGGCCGCGTAGTTGGCCTGGCCCGCGCTGCCGAAGACGCCGGCGACGGAGGAGAAGACGACGAAGGCGTCGAGGTCGAGGTCCTCGGTGGCCCGGTGGAGGTGCCAGGCGGCGTCGGCCTTGGGGCGCAGGACGCCGGAGAGCCGTTCGGGGGTGAGGGAGCCGATCACGCCGTCGTCGAGGACGCCGGCGGTGTGGACGACGGCGGTGATGCGGTGCCGGGCGAACAGCTCCGCCACGGCGGCCGCGTCGGTGACGTCGGCGGCTTCGACGGTGGCGCTCACGCCGTGGTCCGCCTCCAGCTCGGCGAGCAGTTCGGCGACGCCCGGGGCGGCGGGGCCGCCCCGGCTGACCAGCAGCAGGTTGCGCACGTCGGTACGGGCGGCCAGGTGCCGGGCGACGATCCGGCCGAGACCTCCGGTACCACCGGTGATCAGGACGGTGCCTTCCGAGTCCCAGGCGTCGGTGGTCGGGGCCTGGGCCGCCGCGCGGCTCAGGCGCGCGGCCAGGACGTCGCCGTCACCGCGGATGAGCAGCTGCGGCTCGTCGAGGGCCAGGGCCCGGGGCAGGACAGCCCCCTCGGCCCCTGCCTCGACGTCCACCAGGAGGAACCGTCCGGGGTGTTCGAGCTGCGCCGAGCGGACCAGACCCCGGACGGCAGCGCCCGCAAGATCGGCGCCGCCGACCGCGCCCCGGGTGAGGAAGGCCAGGCGCGAGGCGGCGAACCGCTCGTCCACCGCCCATGCCTGGACGAGGCCGAGCACACGGGCCGTCAGCTCGTGCACGGACGCGACGACATCCGCGGAACCGGAGACCTCGACGAGGACGACCTCCGGGACGCCGTCCGCGGCGGCCAGGGCCTCCAGATCGAGGTCGGGCGTTGCCGTGGTGACGGTGGGAACGGCACCCTCGCCCGGGACCTGGACCGGCGTCCACTCGACGGTGAAGAGCGCGTCGCGGTCGACGGCCGTCCGCAGCTGGTCCGAGGAGATGGGCCGGACCGCCAGCGACTCCACGGACGCCACGGGCGCGCCGGTGGTGTCGGCGATCGCCACCTCGACACCGTTGGCAGCGGGCCGTATACGGACCCGTACGGCAGCGGCACCGGTGGCGTGCAGAGCAACCCCGGTCCAGGAGAACGGCACTCCCCCGTCACCGTCACCACCGACGGCGGCGACAGCGTGGAGGGCGGCGTCGAACAGGGCCGGGTGCAGACCGTACGCACCCGCCTCGACGCCCTCCGGCAGCGCCACCTCGGCGTAGACGTCCTCGCCCAGGCGCCAAGCTGCCCGCAGGCCCTGGAACGCCGGACCGTACGCGAAACCGGCTTCGGCGAACTGCTCGTAGCAATCGGAGACATCGACCGGCTCGGCACCCTGTGGAGGCCACACCGAAGCATCGAACGAAGGAGTGGAGGTCTCACCGGCCAGCGTGCCGCTGGCGTGGAGCGTCCAGGGCTCCTCGCCCGTACGGGAGTGAACCGTCACCGCCCGGCGGCCCGTCTCGTCCGCCTCACCGACCCACACCTGCACCTGCACACCCGCACCCTGCTCGGGCAGAACCAGCGGCGCGGCAAGCGTCAACTCCTCCACCACACCGCAACCCGCCTCGTCACCGGCGCGCAGGGCCAGTTCCACCAGAGCCGTGCCGGGCACCAGCGCCGAACCCATGACGACGTGATCCGCCAGCCACGGGTGCGACTGCACCGACAGCCGACCCGTGAACAGGAAGCCCTCCGTGTTCACCAGCTCCACCGCCGCACCCAACAACGGATGCTCGGCCGACGACAGACCCGCGAACCGCACATCACCCGCACGCGCCACCACACCCGCCGGCCAGAACCGCCGGTGCTGGAAGGCGTACGTCGGCAGGTCGACCCGCCGGCTCGCCGCGCCGCCGATCACTGCCGTCCAGTCGACCCGACCGCCGTCGACGTGCAGCGCGGCAAGCGCAGCCAGAGCGGTGGGCTCCTCGGGATGGCCCTTGCGCAGGACCGGCATGGCAACCGAGTCGTCCGCGAGGGTTTCGCGGGTCATGGCCGACAGGACGCCGTCGGGACCGAGCTCCAGGAAGCGTGTCACGCCCTCCGCCCGCAGGGCGGCGATACCGTCCGAGAAGCGGACCGCCTCGCGGACGTGGCCGACCCAGTAGTCGACCGAGGTCAGGGTCTCGGCGGCCGCGAGGCCGCCGGTCACGTTGGACATAACGGGCAGCTGCGGAGTATCGAACGCGAGGCGCTCCACCACCCGGCGGAAGTCCTCCAGCATCGGTTCCATCAGCGGCGAGTGGAAGGCGTGGGAGACGCGCAGACGACTCGTCCTGCGCCCCTCGGCCTCGAAGCGGGCGGCGAGCTCCAGGACGGTGCTCTCGTCGCCGGAGATCACCACGGCGGAAGGGCCGTTGATGGCGGCGATCGACACCTCGTCGGTCAGGTACGGCAGGACCTCGGCCTCCGTCGCCTGCACCGCGACCATCGCGCCACCGGCAGGCAGCGCCTGCATCAGGCGACCCCGCGCAGCCACCAACGCACACGCATCCGCCAGCGAGAAGACCCCGGCCAGGTGCGCCGCCGCCACCTCACCGATCGAATGACCGGCGACGAAGTCGGCGCGGACGCCCCACGACTCCACCAGCCGGAACAGGGCGACCTCGACCGCAAAAAGCGCTGCCTGCGCGTACACCGTGCGGTTCAGCAGCTCCTCATCCTCGCCCCAGACGACCTCGCGCAGGGGACGGTCGAGGTGCTCGTCCAGGCTCGCACACACCGCATCGAACGCCTCAGCGAAAACGGGGAAGCGCTCGTACAACTCACGCCCCATCCCCAACCGCTGCGCACCCTGGCCGGTGAAGAGGAACGCCGTCTTCCCGGCGTTCCCCACCACTCCCTCGGTGACGGCGGCGTGGGTTTCCCCCGTCACGAGCGCCGACAGGGCCTGTACGGCGGCGTCCCGGTCCCGGGGCGCCAGGACCACCGCGCGGTGGTCGAAGAGGGAGCGGCTCGTCACGAGTGCGGTGGCGACGTCCGCTGCCGGGAGGTCCGGCTGATCCGCGATGCGTGCCAACAGGCGGGCGGCCTGCCCGCGCAGGGCCGCCGGGCTCTTGGCCGAGAGCACCCACGGAACCACCTCCGCCGGGCTGTCGGCACCGGCTTCCGGCGCGGCCTCGACGGGCTCCGGCTCTTCGAGGATGACGTGGGCGTTCGTCCCGCTCACGCCGAACGAGGACACGCCCGCCCGGCGCCGGCGGTCGGGCGCCGTCCACGCGACGGGTTCCGTCAGCAGTTCCACGGCTCCGGCCGTCCAGTCCACGTGGGTGGACGGTGCATCGACGTGCAGCGTGCGCGGCAGGACACCCTCCTGCATCGCCATCACCATCTTGATGACGCCCGCAACACCGGCCGCAGCCTGCGTGTGGCCGAGGTTCGACTTCACCGAGCCCAGCCACAGCGGCCGGTCCGCCTCGCGCTCCTGACCGTACGTGGCGATCAGGGCCTGCGCCTCGATGGGGTCGCCCAGCGTCGTCCCCGTACCGTGCGCCTCCACCGCGTCGACATCCGCCGTCGTCAGGCCGGCGGCCGACAGTGCCTGGCGGATCACCCGCTGCTGGGAGGGGCCGTTGGGCGCCGTCAGACCGTTCGACGCGCCGTCCTGGTTGACCGCCGAGCCCCGCACGACCGCCAGCACGCGGTGGCCGTTCCGCCGGGCATCCGACAACCGCTCCAGCACCAGCATGCCCACGCCCTCGGACCAGCCGACACCGTCCGCGGCATCGGCAAAGGCCTTGGAACGCCCGTCCGGCGAAAGCCCGCGCTGACGCGAGAACTCCACGAACGTCGTCGGCGTCGACATCACCGTCACACCACCGGCCACCGCCAGCGAACACTCGCCGGTGCGCAGCGCCTGCGCCGCCCAGTGCAGGGCCACCAGCGACGACGAACACGCCGTGTCGACGGTCACCGCAGGGCCCTCGAAGCCGAAGGTGTAGGAGATCCGGCCGGAGGCGATGCTGGCCGCACTGCCGTTGCCACGGAAGCCCTCGAACTGGTCGCCGACCAGGGTGTTCCCGTAGTCGGTGTACATGACGCCGGCGAAGACGCCGGTGCGGCTGCCCTTGAGCGAGGCCGGGTCGATGCCCGATCGCTCGAGCGCCTCCCAGGTGGTCTCCAGCAGCAGGCGCTGCTGTGCGTCGGTGGCCAGCGCCTCGCGCGGGCTCATGCCGAAGAACTCGTGGTCGAAGTCGCCCGCGGTGTGCAGGAAGCCGCCGGAGCGGGTGTAGGAGGTGCCGAGGGCATCGGGGTCGGGGTTGTAGAGCTCCTCCAGGTCCCAGCCGCGATCGGTCGGGAAGCCCGACACCGCATCCACCCCCTCCGACACCAGCCGCCACAGGTCCTCGGGCGAGGCGACCCCGCCCGGGTAGCGGCAGGCCATGCCGACGATCACGATCGGGTCGTCCGCCACCGACGGCAACACCGCCGACGGCGTCACCGCCACCGCCGCCGTCTCGGCCCCGAAGAGTTCGTCCAGCAGGAAGGACACCAGCGCATCAGCCGTCGGATAGTCGAAGACCAGCGTGGCAGGCAGCCGCAGACCCGTCACCGACCCGAGACGATTACGCAGCTCGACGGCAGTCAGGGAGTCGAAGCCGAGGTCCTGGAAGGCCCGGTTCGGGTCGACGGTCTCGGCTCCGGCGCGTCCCAGGACGACGGCGATCCGGCCGCGGACGAGGTCCAGCAGCACCTCGCGCCGTTCGGGTCCGGCCAGCCCGGCGAGGCGGCCGGCGAGGCCGGTCGCCGTCGGGGAGGCGGCGGTGGCGGCGGTGCGCCGGCGGGCGCGGACCAGGCCGCGCAGCAGCGGGGGTACGTCGCCGTGCTGCCGCAGTGCCGCCAGGTCGAAGCGGACGGGCAGGACGAGCGGTTCGCCGACGGCGAGGGCGCCGTCGAAGAGGGCGACGCCTTCGGCGGGGGTGAGTTCGGGCATGCCGGAGCGGGCGATGCGGTGGATGTCGACGTCCGACAGGGTGCCGGTCATGCCGCCGTCCTGGGTCCAGGGACCCCAGGCGAGGGAGACGGCGGGCAGACCGGCGGTACGCCGGTGGACGGCGAGAGCGTCGAGGAAGGCGTTGCCCGCCGCGTAGTTGCCCTGACCGGGGCCGCCGAAGACGCCGGAGACGGAGGAGAAGGTGACGAAGGCGTCGAGGTCGAGGTCCTTCGTCGCCTCGTGGAGGTGCCAGGCGGCGTCCACCTTGGCCCGCAGCACGTGGGCGACCCGCTCGGGGGTCAGGGCTTCGATGGTGCCGTCGTCGAGGACGCCGGCCGAGTGCACGACGGCCGTGACGGTGTGCCGGGCCAGCAGTTCGCTCACTGCTGTCCGGTCGGCGACGTCGCAGGCCTCGATCACCACGTGGGCGCCGGCGTCGCGCAGTTCGGCGGTCAGTTCCTCGGCGCCCTCGGCCGCCGGGCCGCGGCGGCCGGCGAGGACCAGGCTGCGGACGCCGTGCTCGCGCACGAGGTGGCGGGCCACGGCGCGGCCGATGCCGCCCGTGCCGCCGGTGATCAGGACGGTGCCGTCGGGGCGCCAGGCGGGGTGCCGGGTGCCGTCCGCGTCGGCGGGGGTCCGGGCGGGGGCGAGCCGGGCGGCGAGCACCTTGCCGTCGCGGATCGCCAGCTGCGGCTCGTCGGCGAGGGCGAGGGCAGCACGCAGAACAGTGGCATCCGCGCAGGCGTCCGCGGTGCCGTCGAGGTCGAGGAGGCCGAAGCGGCCGGGGTGTTCGGAGGAGGCGGAGCGCACCAGGCCCGAGACCGCGGCGGCGGCCGGGTCGGTGCCGGTGGTGGCGCCGTGGGTGAGGAAGACCAGGCGGGCGTGGGCGAACCGCTCCTCGCCCAGCCATGCCTGGGCGGTCTGCAGGGCCCGGGTGGTCGCCGCGTGGGCCGCGGCGACGGTGTCCCCGGCGGTCTGCGCCGGCACCGGGGCCAGCACCACGTCCGGGACCTCGGTGGCCGCGGCCAGGGCGGCGAGGTCGTCGTAGGGCTCGGTCGCCAGGCCGGCGGGCAGTCCGGCGGGCGTGCCGAGGACCGCGACGGGCTCCTGCCGCGGTGCGGCGGGCGGGCGTTGCTCGGTCCACTGGACGCCGTAGAGCGCGTCGCTGCGAGTGGCGGGGGTGCCGGCCTCGCCACCGGTGAGGCGGCGCAGGACGAGCGTGGCGACGGTGGCGACCGGGTGGCCGGCGGGGTCGGCGACGGTGACGGAGACGGTGTCCTCGCCGGTGCGGGTGACGCGGACGCGGACGGCGGGGGCGCCGGAGGCGTGCAGGGAGACGCCTTCGAAGGAGAAGGGCAGGACGCCGTGGTCGATGCCGTTGAAGGCGGTGACGTGCAGGGCGGCGTCGAGGAGGGCGGGGTGCAGGCCGTAGGCGGCGGCCTCGGCGCGGGCGTCCTCGGGCAGGGCGACGTCGGCGTACACGTCGTCGCCGTCCTGCCAGGCGGCGCGCAGGCCCTGGAAGAGGGGTCCGTAGGCGAAGCCGCCGTCGGCCATGCGCGCGTACAGGCCGGTGAGGTCGACCGGCCGGGCGCCGGCGGGGGGCCAGGCGGAGCCGGGGGCGGTGAGGTCGCCGGGTTCCTGTTCGGCCGGGGCCAGGACGCCGGTGGCGTGCCGGGTCCAGGGGCGTTCGCCGTCGCCCTCGGGGCGGGAGCGGGCGGTCAGGGTGCGCCGGCCGCTGTCGTCGGCCGGGCCGACGTGCAGCTGGAGCTGGGTGCCGGTGTGCTCGGGCAGGACGAGGGGGGCGGCGAGGGTGAGTTCCTCGATGCGGCCGCAGCCGGCCTCGTCGGCGGCGCGGACGGCGAGTTCGACGAAGGCGGTGCCGGGGAGCAGGATGCGGTCGCCGACCTTGTGGTCCGCGAGCCAGGGGTGGGTCTGCGGGGACAGCCGGGCGGTCAGCAGCAGGCCGTCGCCGTCGGTCTGTTCGACGGAGGTGACGGCGCCGAGGAGGGGGTGGCCGGTGGCCTTCAGGCCGGCGGTGCCGATGTCGGCGACCTGGGTGCGGCCGGGGCGGGGCCAGAAGCGTTCGTGGCCGAAGGCGTAGGTGGGCAGGTCGACGGTGCGGGCGCCGGTGCCGGCGAGGTGGGCGGCCCAGTCGGGTCCGGTGCCGCGTACGGTCAGTTCGGCGAGGGCGGTGGCGAGGGCCTGCTCCTCGGGCCGGTCCTTGCGCAGGGTGGGCAGGACGGTCAGGTGGCCGGCGTCCTCGGGCAGGCAGGGGCGGGCCAGGGCGGTGAGGGTGGCGTCGGGGCCGATTTCGAGGATGCGGGTGACGCCGTCGGCGAGGAGGGAGGCGATGCCGTCGGCGAAGCGGACGGCGTCGCGGACGTGGCGGACCCAGTACCGGGGCGAGGTGAGCTGGTCGTCGGTGGCGGTGGTGCCGGTGACGTTGGAGACGACGGTGAGGGCCGGCGGGTGGTAGGTCAGGCTCTCGGCGACGGTGCGGAAGTCGTCGAGGACGGGGTCCATCAGGGGTGAGTGGAAGGCGTGGGAGACGCGCAGCCGGCTCGTCCTGCGGCCGTCGGCCTCGAAGTGGGCGGCCAGGGCCAGTACGGCCGCTTCCGTGCCCGAGACGACCACGGACGACGGGCCGTTGACCGCCGCGATCGACGCCTCGTCGGTCAGGTGCGGCAGGACCTCGGCCTCGGTGGCCTCGACGGCCACCATCGCGCCGCCCGCCGGCAGGTTCTGCATGAGGCGGCCGCGGGCGGCGACCAGGGCGCAGGCGTCGGTCAGGGACAGCACGCCGGCGACGTGGGCGGCGGTCAGTTCGCCGAGGGAGTGGCCGGCCACGTGGGTGGGGCGGATGCCGAGCGACTCCAGCAGGCGGAAGAGGGCCGTCTCGAATGCGAAGAGGGCCGGCTGGGCGTAGCCGGTGGCGTCGAGAAGGGCCGGGTCGTCGCCCCACATCACCTCGCGCAGGGGGCGGTCGAGGTGGGTGTCGAGGCCGGCGCAGACGGCGTCGAACGCCTCGGCGAAGGCGGGGAAGCGGGCGTGGAGTTCGCGGCCCATGCCCGGGCGCTGGGCGCCCTGGCCGGAGAAGAGGAAGGCGGTGCCGCCGTGGCCGGCGGTCGCCGTGCCCAGGACGGTGGCGGGGTCGGTGCCGGCGGCGCCGGTGGCGAGGGCGGTCAGGGAGTGGACGAGGGCGTCCTGGTCGGTGCCCAGCAGGACGGCGCGGTGCGGCAGGCGGGTGCGGCTGGTGGCGAGGGAGAGGGCGATGTCGGCCGGGCTCGGGGCGGGGTCGGCCGCGGTGAGGTGGGCGAGGAGGCGGGCGGCCTGGTCGCGCAGGGCCTGTTCGGTCTTGCCGGTCAGCAGCCAGGGGACGACGCCGGGGGTGATGCGGGCGGCCCCGGGCTCGTCGGCGGGCTCGGGTTCGTCGGCCTGTTCCAGGACGACGTGGGCGTTGGTGCCGCTGATGCCGAAGGCGGAGACGGCCGCCCGGCGGGGGTGGTCGGTGGCGGGCCAGGGGGTGTCCTCGGTGAGCAGCCGTACGCCGCCGGTGCTCCAGTCGACGTGCGAGGTGGGGGCGTCGACGTGCAGGGTGCGCGGGAGGCGGCCGTGGCGCAGGGCCATGACGGTCTTGATGACGCCGGCGACGCCGGCCGCGGCCTGGGCGTGGCCGATGTTGGACTTGATGCCGCCGAGCCACAGGGGTGCCTCGGCGGGGCGGTCCTGGCCGTAGGTGGCGAGCAGGGCCTGGGCCTCGATGGGGTCGCCGAGGGTGGTGCCGGTGCCGTGCGCCTCGACGGCGTCGACCTGGTCGGGGGTCAGGCGGGCGTCGGCGAGGGCGGCGCGGATGACGCGCTGCTGGGCGGGGCCGTTGGGGGCGGTGAGCCGGCTGCTGGCGCCGTCCTGGTTGACGGCGGTGCCGCGGACGACGGCGAGGATGCGGTGGCCGTTGCGGCGGGCGTCGGAGAGGCGTTCGACGAGGAGGACGCCGACGCCCTCGGCCCAGCCGGTGCCGTCGGCGGCCTCGGCGAAGGGCTTGCAGCGGCCGTCGGGGGCCAGGCCGCGCTGCCGGGAGAACTCGGTGAAGAGGCTGGGGGTGGGCATGACGGCGACGCCGCCGGCCAGGGCGAGGGAGCACTCGCCGGAGCGCAGGGCGCGCACCGCCAGGTGGAGGGCGACCAGGGAGGAGGAGCAGGCGGTGTCGACGGTGACGGCGGGGCCTTCGAGGCCGAGGGTGTAGGCGATGCGGCCGGACAGGACGCTGGTGGCGCCGCCGGTGAGCAGGTGGCCCTCGGTCTCGTCGGTCTGCCGGGCGAGGGTGCCGTAGTGGGTGTCGGCGCCGCCGACGAAGACACCGGTGTCGGTGCCGCGCAGGGTGGCGACGTCGAGGCGGGCGCGTTCGACGGCCTCCCAGGCGGATTCCAGCAGCAGGCGCTGCTGGGGGTCCATGGCGAGGGCCTCGCGGGGGGCGATGCCGAAGAGCTCGGGGTCGAAGTCGGCGGCGCCGGTGAGGAATCCGCCGTGGCGGACGTAGCTCTTGCCGGGCGTGCCGGGCTCGGGGTCGTAGAGGTCCTCGAGGTCCCAGCCGCGGTCGGCGGGCAGGTCGCCGACGGCGTCGGTGCCGTCGGCGACCAGGCGCCACAGGTCCTCGGGGGAGGCGACGCCGCCGGGGAAGCGGCAGGCCATGCCGATGACGGCGACGGGTTCGCTGTTGCGGGCCTCGACGGACTCCAGCCGTTGCTTGGCCCGCCGCAGGTCGGCGGTGACCCGCTTGAGGTAGTCGCGGAGCTTGTCTTCGGTGTGGGCCATGGGTGGTGTGCTTTCTCCCAGTCGTGGAAAAGGTGCGTTTTCGTCTGACTGGGTCGTCAGGCGAGGCCGAGTTCTTTGTCGATGAGGTCGAACATCTCGTCGTCGCTGGTGGCGGCGTCGAGATCGGCGTCGAGGTCGGCGTCGTCCTCGCCGTCCTGCGCGGGGGCGCCGTCGCCGGGGGCGTCGAGCTTCCACTGCAGGGCCTTCAGGCGCTGGACGAGGCGGGCGCGGGCGTCGTCGTCGAGTTCGGCGGCGGCCAGGGCGGCCTCGAAGGTGTCGAGCCCGGTGAACAGGGGTGTGCCGGCCTCGGGCGCGCCCTCGTCGGTGGCGGGGGCGAGCAGGTCGCGGATGTGGCGGACGAGCCCGAGGGGGGTGGGGTGGTCGAAGACGGCCGTGGTGGGCAGGCGCAGGCCGGTCGCCGCGTTGAGCCGGTTGCGCAGTTCCACGGCGGTCAGGGAGGTCATGCCGAGGTCGAGGAAGCCGCGTTCGGCCTCGACGGCGTCGGCCGCGGCGTGGCCGAGGACGGTGGCCACGTGCCCGCCGACCAGCTGCAGCAGCAGGGCCTCCTGCCGCGCCGTGGACAGGCCGGTGAGCTGCCGGGCGAGGGAGTGCTCGGCGGCTTCGGTGCGCGCGGCGGTGCGGCGCAGGGGGGTGCGGACCAGGGCGCGCAGCAGGGTAGGTACGTTGCCGGTGGCGGCCAGGGCGCGGGGGTCGAGGCGTACGGGCACGAGCAGGGGGCTGCCGGCGGCCGCGGCGGCGTCGAGGAGGTCGAGGCCGTGGGCGGTCGGGATCGGCAGCATGCCGGAGCGGGCGAAGCGGTCGAGGTCCACGTCGTCCAGCGTGGCCGTCAATTCACTGGAATCCTCCCAGTATCCCCAGGCGAGGGAGACGGCGGGCAGGCCGGTGGCGCGGCGGTGGGCGGCGAGGGCGTCCAGGGCGGCGTTGGCGGCGGCGTAGTTGGCCTGGCCCATGCCGCCGGCGACGCCGGCGAAGGAGGAGAACAGCACGAAGGCCGAGAGGTCCGTGTCGCGGGTGAGGTCGTGGAGGTTCCAGGCGGCGTCGGTCTTGGGTCGCAGCACCCGGTCGAGGGACTGCGGGGTGAGGTTCTCCAGCAGGCCGTCGTCGAGGACGCCGGCGGCGTGGACGACGGCGGTCAGCGGGTGGCCGGCGGGGACGGCGGCGAGCAGCCGGGCGAGGGCGCCGCGGTCGGCGGTGTCGCAGGCGGCGACGGTGACGTGGGCGCCGAGGGCGGTCAGTTCCTCGCGCAGCTGTGCGGCACCGGGGGCGTCGGGGCCGCGCCGGCCGGTGAGCAGCAGGTGGCGCACGCCGTGCCGGGTGACGAGGTGCCGGGCGACGTGGCTGCCGAGGGTGCCGGTGCCGCCGGTGATCAGGACGGTGCCCTCTCCCCCGGTCGGGTCCCACTGCGGGGCGGTGGCGCCGGTGCGCGGTGCGCGGTGCAGGCGCGGGACGGTGAGCGTGCCGCGGCGCAGGGCCAGTTGGGTCTCGCCGGCGGCGTCGGCGGCGGCCAGGGCGGTGGCGAGGGCGGCCGCGGAGCGGGGGTCGTCGTCGAGGTCGGCGAGCAGGAAGCGGCCGGGGTGTTCGGACTGCGCCGAGCGCAGCAGGCCCCAGGCGGCGGCCGCGGCCGGTGCGGGGACGGTGTCGTCGTCGCCGGCGGCGACGGCGCCGCGGGTGAGAAGGACCAGGCGGCCGGCGCCGGTGGCGTCGGCGGTGAGCCAGGTGCGGGCGAGCGTCAGGGCCTCCTGGGCGGCCCGGCGGGTGCCGGCGGCGGTGGCCTCGGTGGGTGTCAGGGTGGTGAGGACGGTCGTGGCGGCGGTGGCGGCCGCGGCGAGGTCGTCGTGGTGGTGCACGACGGCTCCGGCCTCGGCGAGGGCCTCGGCGAGCGGGGCGGTGGCGGTGCCGGCCGTGGCGTACGTGCCGGGCGTCCGCGGCTCCTGCGGCGTGAAGGGGATCCACTGCACGAGGTGCAGGGCGTCGTGGTGGCCGCCGGTGCCGGTGGCGGTGAGCCGGTCGGCGGTGGGCTCGCGGAAGGTGATCGCGTCGACGGTCAGGACGGGCGTGCCGGTGGTGTCGGTGGCGGTCAGGGCGAGTTCGCTGGCGGTGCCGGTGGGGGTGATGCTCACGCGCAGCCGGTCGGCGCCGGTGGCCGGCAGGCTCGCGCCGCGCCAGGTGTGCGGCGGGGCGGGGGCGGTCTGTGGCTGCTGCCCGGCGGCGAGGGTGAGGAGTTGCTGCAGCAGGGCGGGGTGGAGGTGGAATCCGGTGGCGTCGTCCTCGGGCAGGGCGACGTCGGCGAGGAGCGTGTCGTCGTGCCGCCACAGGCCGTGGAGGGTGGCGAACGCTTCGGTGTGCTCGTATCCGTGGGCGGCCAGGGTGTCCAGGAGTGCTGCGGTGTCCTCTTCGGTGGCGCCGGCCGGGGGCCAGGTGCCGGAGGGGGCTGCCAGTGGGGTACGGGCGCCAAGGGCGAGGGTGCCGGTGGCGTTGCGGGTCCAGGGCGCGTCCTCGGCGGCGCCCTGCGGCCGGGAGTGGACGGTGAGGGTGCGGCTGCCCGAGGCGTCGGCCGCTGCGGCGGTGACCTGGAGGTCCACGCCGCCCTGCGCGGGCAGGGTCAGCGGCTGGTCCTCGGTGAGCTCCTCGACGAGCGCGCAGCCGGCTTCGTCGCCGGCGCGGACGGCCCATTCGAGCAGCAGGGTGCCGGGGACGAGGGCGGTGCCGTGCAGGCGGTGCCCGGCGAGCCAGGGGTGGCTGTCCAGGCCGATGCGACCGGTGAGGACGATGCTGTCGTCGGCGAGGCGCACGGTGCGCTCGATTCCGGTGGGGCCGGTGGCGGCGGTGGCCTCCAGCCAGTAGCGCTCGCGCTGGAAGGCGTAGGTGGGCAGGTCGGTGGGGCGGCCGCCGGTGACGGCGGGCAGCCAGTCGACGTCGACGCCGTGGACGTGGGCCTCGGCCAGTGAGGTCAGCAGGCGTTCGGCTGCGCCGTCGTCGCGGCGCAGGGAGCCCAGGACGACCGCGGTGGTCCCGGCGGAGGCGGCGGTGTCCTCGATGCCCATGGTCAGGACGGGGTGGGGGCTGGCCTCGACGAAGACGTCGTGGCCCTGGGCGAGGAGGCTGCGCAGCGCGTCCTCCAGGCGGACGGTGCGGCGCAGGTTCTCGTACCAGTACGCGGCGTCGAGGGCGCTGCCGTCGGTCCATTCGCCGGTGACGGTGGACAGGAAGGGAACGTCCGCCGTACGGGGTGCGAGGTCGGCGAGGTCCGTGAGCAGGGTGGTGCGGATGTGTTCGACCTGGGCGGAGTGGGAGGCGTAGTCGACGGGGATGCGCTTGGCGCGCACGCCGTCCTCCTCGCAGGCGGCGAGGAGTTCGTCGAGGGCGGTGCTCTCGCCGGAGACGACGGTGGTGGCCGGTCCGTTGACGGCGGCGACGGAGAGCTTGTCGCCCCAGGCGGCGAGGCGTTCGCGGACGGCGTCGGCGGGTGCGGCGAGGGACATCATGCCGCCGTGGCCGGAGAGGTCGCGGGCGATGGCCCGGCTGCGCAGGGCGGCGACCTTGGCCGCGTCGTCGAGGGAGAGGGCGCCGGCGACGGCCGCGGCGGCGATCTCGCCCTGGGAGTGGCCGAGCACGGCCGCCGGGCGTACGCCGTGGGCGCGCCAGACTTCGGCGAGGGAGACCATCACGGCCCACAGGGCGGGCTGGGCGACGTCGACGCGCTCCAGGCCGGGGGCACCGTCCTCGCCGCGCAGGACGGCGGTCAGGGACCAGTCGACGTACGGGGACAGGGCCTTCTCGCAGGCGGCGATGCGGTCGGCGAAGACCGGGGATTCGTCGAGGAGTCGGCTGCCCATGCCGGCCCACTGGGAGCCCTGGCCGGGGAAGACGAGGACGACCTTGCGCTCGCGGGAGCCGGCGAATCCGCCGTGGACGACGCCCGGTGCGGGCTGGCCTTCGGCGAGGGCGTGCAGGCGCTCGGTCAGCTCGGTGCGGCCGGTGCCCACGACGACGGCGCGGTGTTCGAGGGCGGCGCGCCGGGTGACGAGGGAGAAGGCGGTGTCCAGGGGGCGGGCGGCCGGGTGGCCGGAGAGGTGGTCGAGCAGGGTGCGGGCCTGTCCGCGCAGTCCGGCCTCGCTGCGGGCCGACAGCACCCAGGGCAGGGTGCGTCCGGGCTCCTCGGCCTCCTCTTCGACTTCTTCGACGGCGGTTTCTGCGGGGGCCTGTTCGAGGACGACGTGGACGTTGGTGCCGCTGATGCCGAACGAGGAGACGCCCGCCCGGCGGGGCCGTCCGGCGTCGGGCCATGCGGTCTCCTCGGTCAGCAGCTCGACGGCGCCGGCGCTCCAGTCGACGTGCGGGGTCGGCTCGTCCAGGTGCAGGGTCCTGGGCAGGACGCCGTGCTGCATCGCCAGGACCATCTTCATCACGCCCGCGACGCCGGCGGCGGCCTGCGTGTGACCGATGTTCGACTTGATCGAGCCCAGTCGTAGCGGCCGGTCGTCGGGCCGGTCCTGGCCGTAGGTGGCGAGGAGTGCCTGCGCCTCGATGGGGTCGCCGAGCGTGGTGCCCGTGCCGTGCGCCTCGACCGCGTCGACGTCCGCCGGCTGCAGGCCGGCGCCCGCCAGGGCCTGGCGGATGACGCGCTGCTGGGCGGGGCCGTTGGGGGCGCTCAGGCCGTTGGACGCGCCGTCCTGGTTGACGGCGGAGCCACGCACCACGGCAAGGATCCGGTGCCCGTTACGACGCGCGTCGGAGAGCCGCTCGACGAGCAGCAGGCCGACGCCCTCGGCGAAGCCGGTGCCGTCCGCGCCGGCGGCGAAGGCCTTGCAGCGGCCGTCGCCGGCCAGGCCGCGCTGCCGGGAGAAGTCGGTGAACAGCCGCGGGGAGGACATGACGGTCACGCCGCCGGCGAGGGCGAGGGTGCACTCGCCCTGGCGCAGCGACTGGACGGCCATGTGCAGGGCGACCAGCGAGGAGGAGCAGGCGGTGTCGACGGTGACGGCCGGGCCCTCCAGGCCGAGGGTGTAGGCGACGCGGCCGGAGACCACGCTCATGGCGTTGCCGTTGCCGACGTGCCCGGCGAGTTCCTCGGGCACCTCGGGGACGCGGCTGAGGTAGTCGCTGGAGGCCAGACCGGCGAAGACGCCGGTGCGGGAGCCACGCGCGGAGCGCGGGTCGATGCCGGCAGCCTCGAACGCCTCCCAGGCGGTCTCCAGCAGCAGACGCTGCTGGGGGTCCATGGCCAGCGCCTCGCGCGGGGAGATGCCGAAGAAGCCGGCGTCGAAGTCGGCGGCGTCGTGCAGGAAGCCGCCCTCGCGGGTGCGGGAGGTGCCGGGCCCCTCCGGTACGGAGGCGTAGACGCGCTCCGCGTCCCAGCCGCGGTCGATGGGGAAGGGGCCGATGGCGTCGGTGCCGGAGACGAGCAGCTGCCACAGGTCGCCGGGCGAGCGGACGCCGCCGGGGAGCCGGCAGGCCATGCCGACGATGGCCACCGGTTCGTCCTCGCCCGCGGGGGCCGCGGTGGGAGCCGCGGAGCTCTCCTCCTCGGTGGCATCGGTCAGTTCGGTGTACAGGTGGTCGGCGAGGGCGGCCGGGGAGGGGTGGTCGAAGGCCAGGGTGGCGGGCAGCCGCAGCCCGGTGGCGGTGGACAGGCGGTTGCGCAGTTCGACGGAGGACAGGGAGGTGAAGCCCAGGTCGCGGAAGGCCCGGTCGGTGGGCACCGTGTCGGTGCCGGTGTGGCCGAGGACGGCGGCGACGCAGGTGGCGACCAGGTCGAGGAGGGTGCCGCGGCGGTCGGCGGCGGGCAGGGCGGCCAGCCGGTGGCGCAGCCCGTCGCCGTGCCCGGTCCCGGCGCCGGTGGTGCGCCGGGTGGTGGTGGGCCGGTAGAGGGTGCGCAGCAGGGCGGGGAGTTGCTCGGGGGTGCGGGTGCGCAGGACGGTGCCGTCCAGGCGGACGGGCACGAGCAGGGGCCGGTGGGCGGCCAGGGCCGCGTCGAAGAGGGCGAGGCCGTCGGCGGTGGACAGCGTCAGGGCGCCGGAGTGCCGCGAGCGGGCGCGGTCGCTCTCGTCGAGGTGTGCGGTCATCCCGCTGGCCTGCTCCCACAGGCCCCAGCCGAGGGAGGTGGCGGGCAGGCCGTGCGCGCGGCGGTGCTGGGCGAGGCCGTCGAGGCCGGCGTTGGCGGCCGCGTAGTTGCCCTGGCCGGGCGAGCCGAAGACGCCGGCGGCCGAGGAGAACAGGACGAAGCCGGCGAGGTCGCGGTCCGCGGTGAGCTCGTGCAGGTGGGCGGCCGCATCGGTCTTGGGGCGGGCGACGGTGCGCAGTCGTTCGGGCGTCAGGGCGGTGACGACGCCGTCGTCGAGGACGCCGGCGGCGTGCACGACGGCCGTCAGCGGGTGCGCGGCCGGGACGGACGCGAGGACGCCGGCGAGGGCGTCGCGGTCGGCGGCGTCGCAGGCGGCGACGGTGACGGTGGCGCCCAGGTCCTCGAGTTCGGCGCACAGCTGCCGGGCGGCGGGGGCGTCGGGGCCGCGGCGGCCGGTGAGGAGGAGGTGCCGGATGCCGTGATCGGTGACGAGGTGGCGGGCCAGCAGGCCGCCGAGTTCGCCGGTGCCGCCGGTGATCAGTACGGTGCCGTCCGGGTCCCAGGGGCGGGGCACGGTCAGGGCGACCTTGCCGACGTGGCGGGCCTCGGAGACGTACCGGAAGGCCTCGCGGGCGTGGTGGACGTCCCAGGCGGTGACGGGCAGCGGCTGCAGGGTGCCGTCCTCGAAGAGGGCGACGAGTTCGGCGAGCATCTGCCGGATGCGCTCGGGCCCGGCCTCGACGAGGTCGAAGGCGCGGTAGCGGGCGCCGTCGTGGGCGGCGGCCACCTCGTCCGCGTCGCGGATGTCGGTCTTGCCCATTTCGATCAGGCGGCCGCCGGGGGCGAGGAGCCGCAGGGAGGCGTCGACGAAGTCGCCGGCCAGGGAGTTGAGGACGACGTCGACGCCGCGGCCCGCGGTGGCCTCGCGGAAGGCGCCCTCGAAGTCCAGGGTGCGGGAGGAGGCGAGGCGCTCGGCGGGCCAGCCGCCGGCGCGCAGGCCCTCCTGCTTGCGGGTGGAGGCGGTGCCGTAGACCTCCGCGCCCCAGTGGCGGGCGAGCTGGGTGGCGGCCATGCCGACGCCGCCGGCGGCGGCGTGGATCAGCACCGACTCCCCGGCGCGCAGGCCGGCGAGGTCGCGCAGCGCGTAGTACGCGGTGAGGAAGACGACGGGGACGGCGGCGGCCTGGGCGAAGGTCATGCCGCGCGGGATGCGGGCCAGGACGCGGTGGTCGGCGACGGCGAGCGGGCCGAAGCCGCCGGGGACCATGCCCATCACCCGGTCGCCGACGGCGATCCCGCTCACCGCGGGCCCGGCCTCGACGACGACGCCGGCGGCCTCGGAGCCCAGGAATTCGGCGCCGCCGGGGTACATGCCGAGGCTGTTGAGGACATCGCGGAAGTTCAGGCCGGCGGCGCGGACGGCGATGCGGACCTCGCCCTCGCCGAGCGGCCGTTCGGCCACCTCGGGGCAGGGCACGAGGGCGAGGTTGTCGATGGTGCCCTTCTCGGTGATGTCCAGCCGCCAGGGCCCGCTCTCCGGGGCCGGCAGGGGCGCGGCGGCGTGGGTGCGGGCCAGGCGCGGTACGTAGGCGGTGCCCTGGCGCACGGCCAGCTGGGGTTCGTCGGCGGTGGCGAGGCGCGGCAGCAGGGCGCGGGAGTCGGCCTGGTCGTCGAGGTCGGCGAGGACGATGCGGCCGGGGTTCTCGGACTGGGCGGAGCGCAGCAGGCCCCACACCGCCGCGCCGGGCAGGTCGGTGACGTCCTCGCCGGCGTGGGTGGCGACGGCGCCGTGGGTGAGGACCAGCAGGCGGGAGTCCGCCCACCGGTCGTCGGCCAGCCACTGCTGCAGCAGGTCCAGGGCGTCCTCGGGGGTGCGTGCGCCGGTGGCCACGACCACGTCGGGGGTGCCGTCCAGGGAGGCGAGGTCCGGTGCGGTGGCCCCGGCCGGGTACGGGCCGGGGTCGCCGACCAGGGCCCAGGTGGCGGGCGCCGCGTCGGCGGGGGTGCCGGGCAGGGGGCTCCAGTCGAGGTGGAACAGCGCCTCGCGGGCGACGTGGGCCGCGGGGTCGAGCAGGGCGGCGGGCACGGGCCGTACGGTCAGCCGGTCGATGCTCGCCACGGGGCGGCCGGTGCCGTCGGCCAGGACGACGGTGACGGCGTCCGGCCCGGCGGGGGTCAGGCGGGCGCGCAGCCGGGTCGCACCGGCGGCGTGCAGGGCGACGCCGCTGAAGGAGAACGGCATGCCGGGCCGGTCGCCGGCGGGCAGCGCGCCGAGACCGGCGGCGTGCAGGGCGGCGTCCAGCAGGGCCGGGTGCAGCCCGAAGCGGGCGGCGTCGGCCAGGGCGGGCTCGGGCAGGGCGACGTCGGCGAGGATGTCGGCGCCGCGCCGCCAGGCGGCCCGTACGCCCTGGAAGGCGGGCCCGTAGCCGTAGCCGCGTGCGGCGAGGTCGGTGTACAGGTCCTCGACCGGCAGGGCCTCGGCGTCCTTGGGGGGCCAGGTGAGCAGGTCGTCGGCGGGGGCGGGGGCCGGGGGCGCGAGGGTGCCGGTGGCGTGCTCGGTCCAGGGGCCGTCGGCGGCACCGGTGGCGGGGTCGAGGGTGCGGGCGTGGACGGTCAGCGACCGGTGGCCGGAGGCGTCCGCGGCACCGACGACGATCTGGACGCGGGCCTCGGCGCGCTCGGGGAGCACCAGCGGGGCGTGCAGGGTCAACTCGGCCAGGCGGCCGCAGCCGAGCTCGTCGCCGGCCCGGATCGCCGCCTCGACGAGCGCGGTGCCGGGGACGACGACGGCGCCGGAGACGGCGTGGTCGGCGAGCCAGGGCTGGGTGCGCACCGACCACACGGCGGTGGCCATGAGCCCGTCGCCGCCGGCGAGTTCGACGGTGGCGCCCAGCAGCGGGTGGCCGGGCGCGCGCAGGCCGGCGGCGGTCACGTCGCCGCTGCCGCCGCCCGGGCGCGGCCAGAACCGCTGCCGCTGGAAGGCGTACGTCGGCAGCGGCACCCGGCGGGCGGGGGTGCCGGCGAGGAAGGCGTCCCAGGCGACGGCGGCGCCGTGCGCCCAGGCGTCGGCCAGGGAGGTGCGGAAGCGGGCGAGCCCGCCCTCGTCGCGGCGCAGCGTGCCCACGGCCGCCGCGGCGACGCCGGCGTCCTGCGCGGTCTCCTGCACCCCGGCGATCACCACCGGGTGCGGGCTGACCTCGGCGAAGACGCGGTGGCCGGCGCGCAGCAGGGTGCGGGTGGCCTGCTCGAACTCCACGGTGCGGCGCAGGTTGCGGTACCAGTAGGCGGCGTCGAGGGCGGTGGTGTCGAGCAGGTTGCCGGTGACGGTGGAGCAGAAGGGGATGTCGGCGGTGCGGGGGGTGATGCCGTCGAGGAGGGTGAGCAGTTCGTCCTCGATCCGCTCGACCTGGGCGGAGTGGGAGGCGTAGTCGACGGGGATGCGCCTGGCGCGCACGCCGTCGCGCTCGCAGGCGGCGATCAGTTCGTCGAGGGCCTCGGGGGTGCCGGAGACGACGGCGGAGCCGGGGCCGTTGACGGCGGCCACGGAGATGTCCTCGCCCCAGGCGGTGATGCGTGCGCGCACGGCGTCGGCGGGCTCGGCGACGGACACCATGCCGCCCCGTGCGGACAGTTCGCGGGCGATGGCCTGACTGCGCAGGGCGACGACCTTGGCGGCATCGTCGAGGGAGAGGGCGCCGGCGACGGCCGCGGCGGCGATCTCGCCCTGCGAGTGGCCGAGCACCGCGGCGGGGCGCACCCCGTGGGCGCGCCAGACCTCGGCGAGGGAGACCATCACGGCCCACAGGGCGGGCTGGACGACGTCGACACGGTCCAGGCCGGGGGCGTCCTGCTCGCCGCGCAGGACGGCGGTCAGGGACCAGTCGGTGTACGGGGCGAGGGCGGCGGCGCACTCGGCGAGGCGTGCGGCGAAGGCCGGGGAGTCGTCGAGGAGTTCGAGGGCCATGCCGGCCCACTGCGAGCCCTGGCCGGGGAAGACGAACACCACTCCCCCGTCGCCGTCGGCGGTGCCCTGCAGCACGTGCGGCGAGGGCGCGCCGGTGGCGAGGGCGTCGAGGCCGGCGAGGAGGCCGGCGCGGTCGCCGGCGGTGACGGCGGCGCGGTGGTCCATGGCGGTGCGGCCGGTCGCCAGGGCGTGGGCGGCGTCGTCGGGTGCGAGGTCGGGGTGGGTGCGCAGGTGGTCGGCGAGCAGCCGGGCCTGGTCGGCGAGGGCGGCCTCGGTGCGGGCCGACAGCGTCCAGGGCAGGGTGGGTTCGGGTGCGCCGGCCGGCTGCTGCTCGTCGGCGGTTTCGGCGGGGGCCTGTTCGAGGATGATGTGGGCGTTGGTGCCGCTGATGCCGAAGGAGGAGACACCGGCGCGGCGGGGCCGTCCGGCGTCGGGCCATGCGGTCTCCTCGGCGAGCAGGGCGACGGCGCCGGCGCTCCAGTCGACGTGCGGGGTCGGCTCGTCCAGGTGCAGGGTCCTGGGCAGGACGCCGTGCTGCATCGCCAGGACCATCTTCATCACGCCGGCGACGCCGGCGGCGGCCTGGGTGTGGCCGATGTTCGACTTCACGGAGCCCAGCAGCAGGGGCCGCTCGGCGGGCCGGTCCTGGCCGTAGGTGGCGAGGAGTGCCTGGGCCTCGATGGGGTCGCCGAGCGTGGTGCCCGTACCGTGCGCCTCGACCGCGTCGACGTCCGCCGGCTGCAGGCCGGCGCCCGCCAGGGCCTGACGGATGACGCGCTGCTGCGAGGGCCCGTTGGGGGCGCTCAGTCCGTTGGACGCGCCGTCCTGGTTGACGGCCGAGCCGCGCACCACGGCAAGGACCGGGTGCCCGTTGCGCCGCGCGTCGGAGAGGCGCTCGACCAGCAGCAGGCCGACGCCTTCGCTCCAGCCGGTGCCGTCGGCCGCGGCGGCGAACGGCTTGCAGCGGCCGTCCGCGGCCAGGCCGCGCTGGCGGGAGAACTCCACGAAGGAGTACGGGGTGGCCATCACGGTCACGCCGCCGGCGAGGGCGAGGGTGCACTCGCCCTGGCGCAGCGACTGGACGGCCATGTGCAGGGCGACCAGCGAGGAGGAGCAGGCGGTGTCGACGGTGACGGCCGGGCCCTCGAAGCCGAAGGTGTAGGACAGGCGGCCGGAGACCACGCTGGCGGCGTTGCCGGTGAGCAGGTGGCCGGCGACCTCGTCGCGCGCGGCGTCGAGGATGCTCTGGTAGTCCTGCGCGTTGGTGCCGGCGAACACGCCGGTGCGGGAGCCGCGCAACGACTCGGGGTCGATGCCGGCGCGCTCCATCGCCTCCCAGGCGGTCTCCAGCAGCAGGCGCTGCTGGGGGTCCATGGCGAGGGCTTCGCGCGGGGAGATGCCGAAGAAGCCGGCGTCGAAGGCGGCGACGTCGCTCAGGAAGCCGCCTTCGCGGGCGTAGCTGGTGCCCTGGTGGTCGGGGTCGGGGTGGTAGAGGCGGTCGAGGTCCCAGCCGCGGTCGGTGGGGAAGGCGGTGATGCCGTCGGCGCCGTCGGACAGCAGTCGCCAGAAGTCCTCGGGGGTCGCGGCGCCGCCGGGGAAGCGGCAGGCCATGGCGACGATGGCGATCGGCTCGTCGGTGCCGGCGGCCGCGGCGGCGGGTGCGGCGGGCGCGTCCTGGCCGGTGGTGCCGAGGAGTTGCTCGCGCAGGTGGCGGCCGACGGCGGCGGGCGTGGGGTGGTCGAAGAGCAGGGAGGCGGGCAGGCGCAGGCCGGTGGCGGTGGCCAGGCGGTTGCGCAGTTCGACGGCGGTCAGGGAGTCGAAGCCGAGGTCGCGGAAGGCGCGCCGGGTGCCGACGGCGTCGGTGGAGGCGTGTCCGAGGACGGCGGCGACCTCGGTGCGGACCACGTCGACCAGGGCGCGGTCGGCTTCCGCGGCGGGCAGTGCGGCCAGGCGTTCGCGCAGCGGCGACTGGCCCGCCGCGCCGGTGCCGGGTCCCGTGGGGCCGGTGGGGGCGAGGGCGCGGGCTGCCTCGGGCAGGTCGCCGATCAGGGCGCTGGGGCGGGCGGCGGTCAGGGCGGGGGCGTAGGCGGCCCAGTCGATGTCGGCGACGGTCAGCTGGGCGGTGCCGCCGGCCACGGCGTGTCCGAGTGCGGCGAGCGCGGGGCCGGGCGCCAGGGGGCGCAGGCCGTCGCGGCTCATGCGCCCGGCGAGGTTCTCGCCGGTGGCGGCCATGCCGGAGCCGGCCCATGGTCCCCAGGCGAGGGAGGTGGCCGGCAGGCCGTGCTGCCGGCGCTGTTCGGCGAGGGCGTCGAGGTAGGCGTTGGCGGCGGCGTAGTTGGCCTGGCCGGGGTTGCCGACGACGCCGGTGATGGAGGAGAACAGCACGAAGAACGACAGGGCGTGATCGCAGGTCAGCTCGTGCAGGTGCCGGGCGGCGGCGGCCTTGGGGGCCAGGACGGCCGCGAGCCGCTCGGGGGTGAGGGTCTGCAGGATCCCGTCGTCGAGGACACCGGCCGCGTGGACGACGCCGGTGAGGTCGTCGATGCCGGCCAGCAGGGCGGCGAGCGCGTCGCGGTCGGCCACGTCGCAGGCGGCGAGGGTGACGCGGGCGCCGAGGGCCTCGAGTTCGGTGACGAGCTCGGTGGCGCCGGGGGCGTCGGGGCCGCGGCGGCCGGCGAGGACGAGGTGGGCGGCGCCGGCCTCGGCGAGGCGGCGCGCCACGTGGGCGCCGAGGGCGCCGGTGCCGCCGGTGACCAGGACGGTGCCGTGCGCCTGCCAGTCGGTGTCGGTCGCGGCGGCGGTCCGGGTCAGGCGGCGGGCGAGGACGCCGGCGGGCCGGACGGCGACCTGGTCCTCGCGGCCGTCGGCGAGGACGTGCAGGAGCGCGGTGGCGGTGCGGGCGTCGGTGGTGGCGGGCAGGTCGACGAGGCCGCCCCAGACGCCGGGGTGTTCGAGCGCGGCGACCCGGCCCAGGCCCCAGACCTGGGCCTGGAGGGGGCTGGTGAGCGGGGAGCGCTCGTCGGCCGCGACGGCGCCGCGGGTCGCGCACCACAGGGGTGCGCCGGCGTCGGCGGTCTCCAGGGTACGGACGAGGGTGACGGTGGCGGCGAGGCCGAGGGGCACCGAGGGGTGGGCGGGGTGGGGGCGTTCGTCGAGGGCGAGGAGGGACAGGACGCCGGCGAGCGGCGCGTCCTGGGCGAGGGCGGCGGTCAGCCGGCCGGTCAGGTCCGCTGCGTCCGCGGCGCAGTCCAGGGTGAGGCGTTCGGCGCGCAGGCCGCTGTCCCGGGTGAGGGCGTCGGCGAGGCCGGCGGCCCAGGCGTCGTCGTCGGTGCCCTCGGGCAGCAGGAGCAGCCAGCGGCCGTCCGGGATACGGCCGGTGCTGCCGGTGACGGGGGTCCAGGTGGTGCGGTAGCTCCAGGCGTCGGCGGCGGCGCGGGTGGTGCGCCGGCGCCGCCAGGCCGACAGGGTGGGCAGGATGCCGCCGAGGGTGGCCTCGGCGTCGGCGCCGTCGAGGGCCAGGACGGCCGACAGGGCCCGGGTGTCCTGGCGTTCGACGGCCTCCCAGAAGTCGGCGTCGACGGCGTGGGTCTCGGCCGGGGAGGTCTTCGCGTCCGGGGCGTCGCCCGGGGTGAGCCAGTAGTGCGCGCGCTGGAAGGCGTAGGTGGGCAGGTCGACGCGGCGGGCGCCGGTGCCCTCGAAGAAGGCGGCCCAGTCGGTGCGCACGCCGCGGGCGGCCAGGGCGGCGAGCGCCTCGGCGAGGGCGCGCGGCTCGGGGCGGTCGGCGCGCAGCAGCGGTACGAGCGCGGGCGCATCGTCCGCAGGGGCGTCCGGGGTGAGGCAGTCCTGGACCATCGGGGTCAGCACGGCGCCGGGCCCGAGCTCGGCGTACGCGGTGACGCCCGCGGCCTGAAGGGTGCGGACGGCGTCGTGGAAGCGGACGGGTTCACGCACCTGGCGGACCCAGTACGCGGCGGAGCACAGCTCGTCCGCGTCGGCGAGGGTGCCGGTGAGGGTGGAGACCAGGGGGATGCGCGGGGCGTGGAAGGTGATGCTCCCGGCGACGCGCCGGAAGGCGTCGAGCATGCCGTCCATGTGCGGGGAGTGGAAGGCGTGGCTGACGCGCAGCCGCTTGGTGCGGCGCCCGCGCGCCTCCCACCGGGCGGCGACGGCGGTGACGGCGTCCTCGTCGCCGGAGACGACGACGGCGGCGGGGCCGTTGACGGCGGCGAGGGCGACGCGGTCGGTCAGGTCGGCGAGGGAGGGGGCGATCTCCTCCTCGGTGGCCTCGACGGCGACCATGGCGCCGCCGTCGGGCAGCGCCTGCATGAGGCTGCCGCGGGCGGCGACCAGGCGGGCGGCGTCGGGCAGGTCGAACACGCCGGCCACGTGGGCGGCGGCCAGTTCGCCGATGGAGTGGCCGGCCAGGAAGCGGGGGGTGACGCCCCAGGAGGCGAGGAGCCGGTGGAGGGCGACCTCGACGGCGAACAGGGCCGCCTGGGTGTACACGGTGCGGTCCAGCAGCGCGGCCTCGGGGGTGCCGGGCTCGGCCAGGGCGACGTCGGCGAGGGGTCGCTCGACGTGCGGGGCGAGGTGGCGGTCGAGCTCCGCGCACACCTCGTCGAAGGCCGCGGCGAAGACCGGGTGCGTACGGTGCAGGGCGCGTCCGGCGCCGGCGCGCTGGGCGCCCTGGCCGGCGAAGAGGAAGGCGGTGGTGGCCTGGGCGGCGACGCCGGTGGCCAGGCCCGCGGCGCCGCGGCCGGCGGCGAGCGCCTCCAGGGCGGCGAGGTGCTCCTCGCGGGTGCCGGCCACGACGAAGGCGCGGTGTTCGAGCAGGGGCCGGGTCAGGGCGAGGGAGCAGGCGATGTCGGCGGTGTCCTGCTCGGGGCGGGCTCGCAGATGGGCGGCGAGGCGTGCTGCCTGGGCGCGCAGGGCGTCGGCGGAGGCGGCCGACAGGGCCCAGGGCAGGACGCGGCCGGCGGGCGCGTCGGGCCGTTCGCCGTCGTACTCCTCCTGGTCGGGGGCCTGTTCGAGGACGACGTGGGCGTTGGTGCCGCTGACGCCGAAGGAGGAGACGGCGGCGCGGCGCGGGTGGTCGCCGGCCGGCCAGGGCTCGGCCTCGGTCAGCAGGCGGGCGTGGCCGGCGCTCCAGTCGACGTGCGGGGTGGGCTCGTCGAGGTGGAGGGTCCTGGGCAGCACGCCGTGCTGCATGGCCAGGACCATTTTGATGACGCCGCCGACACCGGCCGCGGCCTGGGTGTGGCCGATGTTCGACTTGAGGGAGCCGAGGAGGACGGGGCGCTCGGCGGGGCGCTGCTGTCCGTAGGTGGCGAGCAGGGCGGTGGCCTCGATGGGGTCGCCGAGGGTGGTGCCGGTGCCGTGCGCCTCGACGGCGTCGACGTCGGCCGGCTTGAGGCCGGCGTTGGCGAGGGCGGCGCGGATGACGCGCTGTTGGGAGGGGCCGTTGGGGGCGGTGAGGCCGTTGGAGGCGCCGTCCTGGTTGACGGCGGAGCCGCGCACGACGGCGAGCACGGGGTGGCCGTTGCGGCGCGCGTCGGAGAGGCGCTCGACGAGCAGCAGGCCGACGCCCTCGCTCCAGCCGGTGCCGTCGGCCGCCGCGGAGAACGGCTTGCAGCGGCCGTCCGCGGCCAGCCCGCGCTGGCGGGAGAACTCGACGAACATCTGTGGCGTGGACATCACGGTGGCCCCGCCCACCAGGGCGAGGGTGCACTCGCCCTGGCGCAGCGAGTGGACGGCCAGGTGGAGGGCGACCAGCGAGGAGGAGCAGGCGGTGTCGACGGTGACGGCGGGGCCTTCGAGGCCGAGGGTGTAGGAGATGCGGCCGGAGGAGACGCTGATGGCGTTGCCGGTCAGCAGGTGCCCGCCGGCCTCGTCGGCCTGTCGCGCGGCGGCGCGGGAGCCGGCCGAGCGCGGGGTGGCGGCCGTGCCCAGGGAGGCGGCGTCGTAGCCGCCGTAGCCGGTGCCGACGAAGACGCCGGTGCGGGAGCCGGCGAGGGTGGCCGGGTCGATGCCGGCGCGCTCGACGGTCTCCCACGCGGTCTCCAGCAGCAGCCGCTGCTGGGGGTCCATGGCGAGCGCCTCGCGCGGCGATATGCCGAAGAAGCCGGCGTCGAACTCCCCGGCGTCGTGCAGGAATCCGCCCTCGCGGGCGTAGGTGGTGCCCGGGTGGGCGGGGTCGGGGTCGTAGAGCGCGTCGAGGTCCCAGCCGCGGTCGGCGGGGAAGCCCGAGACGGCGTCCACGCCGCCGCCGACCAGCTCCCACAGCTCCTCCGGCGAGCGCACCCCGCCGGGGTAGCGGCACCCCATGGCCACGATGGCGATGGGCTCGCGCCGGCGTTCCTCGCTCTCGCCCAACTGCTGGCGGGTGTCGTGGAGGTCAGCGATGGCGCGCTTGAGGTACTCGCGGAGCTTCTCCTCGTTCGACATCAGGACGTCAACCCCTCGGTGATATGCCGGAGCCGGACCGGGGCACAGACCTGCCGGCTGCCGACACTCACGTCTGACCCTTCTTCCGGGCCCATCCTCGTCAAGGTCGACTGCGGGTTTCCCTAGAGTGAGGGCGGCTCTTCCTCCGGTGGGCCGGTCAGGAGGCGGACGGCCTGGCGGACGAGGTGACGGTCCAGGGCCGCGGAGCGGGTGCCGGCGATGCCGGAGCGCATCAGGGCGGCTCCTTCGAGCAGTGCCACGAACGTCTCGGCCCGCGCGCGCCGGTCGCCCGCCGGCAGGTCGGGGCGGCAGCGGCGGACGAAGTCCTCCACGTGGGCGACGTAGGTGCGGTAGAAGGCGCGCACCACGGGGGCGATGTCCTCGTCCCTGGCCGCGAGGGCCCAGACCTCGACGTACAGGCGGACCAGGTGCGGGTCGTCGTGTTCGGCGAGGAGCGCGGTCACCGTGGCGGCGGGGTCGGCCGCGGGGGCGGGGGCGTCGTCGTCCGCGGCCGGCCGAAAGCCCGTCGTCCCGGCGAGCCGGTGCAGCGAGCGGTCCAGTGCGCGGGCGAGGACGGCGTGGATCAGGTCGGCGCGGGTGGGGAAGAAGTGCTGGAGGTGGCCGATGCGTACGCCCGCCTCGGCGGCGACGGCCCGCAGCGAGGCGGCGGCGTTGCCGCTGGTGACGAGGACCTTCTCCGCGGCGTCCAGCAGGCTGGTGCGCCGTGCGCTGCCGCGTGCGGTGAGTCGTCTCTCCCCGGTCATGACAGGGTGACCTCCACGTGGGCCTTCTCCAGGGCGGGGACGACGTCGTGCGGGCGGGGTGTCATCTCGGGGAAGACCACGCCGCCGGGCGGCGGTGCGCCGTCCTCGCCGAGGACGCGGCGCAGTCCCAGCAGGGCGCCCACGGCGGTGAGGTGGGCCTGGCCGGCGCCGTCGCGGACGACCGCGGTACGCGTCCGGCCGTCCTGTTCGCGGACGTCGACGCGCATCAGGGCGACGCCGCCGTCGCCCGGGGCGTACAGGATCGACCGGCGCAGCGAGCGGAAGGCGTCACCGCGTCCCCACCGGAAGAAGCCGGTCTTCTTCAGGGCGAGCAGCATCGAGGTGGAGGCGTTGGCGGAGAAGCCGATGCGGGTGAGGGCGGTCCCGGCGTCGAGGGCGAGCGGCAGGGTGAACTGCTCGGGGGTGTCGATGCGGGCCACTTTGGTGCGGTGTCCGCCGATGTCGACGGTCCCGGTGCCGGTCAGGGGCAGCACGGTGCGGCGGCGGCCGCCCTCGGTGACCTCGTAGTCCAGGCCGAGGCGGTCCATGAACTCCACCGAGTCGGCGCCCGCACGGTCGTGCAGGTCGTAGCGGACGGCGATCTCGACGGTGGCGCCGGGGCCGGGGGCCAGGGCCGCGGCGACCAGGGCGCTCACTCCGCCCATCCAGCCGGAGGACAGCAGCACCGGGGCGGTGGCGGGGGCGACGGCGGCGAGGGCGGCCGCGCGCTGCAGCCGGGACGTCCAACGGGTGACGTCCACGTAGGGGACGCCGCCGCGCAGGGCGGCGCGCAGGACGCGGTCGTCGGGGTCGTTGACCGCGGCGACGACGGCGCGGACGGGTGCCGAGAAGGGCCGGGGGTCGGCCAGGTCCCACTGCCGGACGGTCGCGCCGGTCTCGTCGGCGAGGGCCCGTCCGCGGGCGGGGGTGCGGCCGGTGAGGAGCAGGGGCCAGGAGGGGGCGGCGAGCCGGGTCAACTCGGCGCCGACGGTGCCGTATCCGCCGACGAGGAGCACCGGTCCGGCCGGGGCTAACCGGAGGTCATCGATCATGTCTCCGAAACTAGGTCATCCGACCTATTAGCACAATGGGATTCTGACACGGCACCAGGAGGCCTTGCGGCTGTGGATATCCTGATTTTCCTGGGCACGCAGGACGAACAGTGACAGGGAGACACGTGGTGACGAGGCGTCGGAAGCGGTCGGCCGGGATGGTGGCGGCGATATGCGCGGTGGGCATCGCGCTGAGCGGGTGCGGGAAGTCCGACGGCAAACAGGACAAGCAGGACGGGAGTGCCTCCCCCGCGTCCGCGGCGTCGTCGTCGGCGGCGCCCGCGTCGCCGGGAGGCGGGGGCAAGAACGGCGCCAAGGAGGTCCTGCCGCAATTGCCGTCGGCCGCGCAGGCCCGTACGGAGCTGGGGAAGCTGACCGTGGCCGCCCAGCGGTCGATGTCCGGTTACAGCCGGGCCGCGTTCCCGCACTGGGCCCAGCAGGGCGACAAGTGCGACACCCGGGAGACGGTGCTGGCGCGTGACGGCCAGGACGTGAAGAAGGACGACCAGTGCCGGGCGGTCTCCGGCAGCTGGTACAGCCTGTACGACGGCAAGACCTTCACCAAGGCCTCGCAGGTCGACATCGACCACATCGTGCCCCTGGCCAACGCCTGGCGTTCGGGTGCCGACCAGTGGACCACGGAGAAGCGCAAGCAGTTCGCCAACGACCTGACGCACCCGCAGCTGCTGACGGTCTCGGCCGCGACCAACCGCTCGAAGGGCGATCAGGGCCCCGACCAGTGGCAGCCGCCGGCCAAGGACGCCTGGTGCGTCTACGGCCGTGCCTGGACGTCGGTGAAGTCGACCTACGGGCTGACCGTCACCGACGGGGAGAAGAAGATGCTCGACACGATGCTGGGTACCTGCCGCTCATGACACGACAGCACGAGCAGTACGTGGACGAGGTGCCCGCCGGCCCCGGCGGGGCGATGACCGACGAGGTCGGCGTCATCACCGGCGACCTCACCGTCGCCACCGCCGGTCGCGCGGACGGGCGGGCCGACGTCCTCGTGCAGTACACCGGCGCCGAGGAGTGGTACGTCCTGACCGGCAGTCCCGCCCCCGTGCCCGCCGCCGGCCTGCAGGCCCTGCACCGGGCCGTGCTCAAGGCCGTGCGGGCCGGCGGCGGCGCCGAGGTGCCGAAGGAGTGAGGGGACGAGCGGGCCGGGTGGCCCGCTCGTCCCCGCGCCGTCGGCGGTCGGTCAGCGACCGGCGGTCAGCGACGCCAGCCACTCCTGCATGATGCGCGCGGTCTGCTCGGAGTCCTCGCGGACCATCGACAGGTGGTCCGCGTCGACCCTGCGCACGTGGGCCGAGGGGATCAGCGGCTTGTCGTCGCCCTCGGCGGGCGCGGAGCCGGCCAGCAGGTCGCGCGCGCACTGCACCATCAGCACGGGGGCGCTGGTGTGGTGCACCTCCAGCTGGTTGAGCAGCACCATCCAGCGGCCCATGGCCGACAGCCGGGAGTTGGTCATCCGCACCGGCGAGCTCTCCTCGCCGGTGAAGTTCAGCCGCATCATGCCCGCGTAGTCGATGCCCTCGTCGCTGTTGTGCTGGATGCTGAGGGTGTCGAGGAGGATCACCGCCTCGGGACGGATGCCCCAGGTGCTCTCCAGCAGGCCCGCCGCCGCGTAGGCGAAGGAGCCGCCGGAGGAGTGGCCGACCAGCACGAAGGGCTCCCCGTCGCTGGCCCGCAGGGCGCTCTCGGCTATGACCCGGGTGGCGCTCTCGGGCGTGGCGGGCAGCCGCTCGCCGGTCGCGAAGCCGATCAGCGGCAGGGCCTGGACGTCGCGCTGCCCGCGGAAGTGGGCGGCGAGCCGGGCGTACTGGTGCACACCGCCGTTGGCGGTGGGGGCGCTGACGCAGATCAGGCGCGGCCGGCCCGGCCCCTCGGCCAGGGCGGCCGCCAGCGGCAGGTCCTCCAGTTCGGCCGTGGCCTCGAACGTCGGTCGCAGGGCGGCCACGGTCGCCAGCATCCGCTGGGCCTCCGGCAGCTTGCCGCCCGTCATCGCGTCGAGGAACAGCCGCTCCAGCGAGTCGATCTCCACCTCGCCGGACGGCACCCGCAGCCCCTCGGTGGCGCCCTCCGGGCCCGGCTGCGCGGCCAGTTCGCTGCGCAGCCAGGCGGCCAGGTCGGCGGGCGTGCGGCTGTCGAACACCAGCGTGGCCGGCAGCCGCAGGCCGGTGACGGCGGCGAGGCGGTTGCGCAGTTCCACCGAGGTGAGCGAGTCGAAGCCCAGCTCGTAGAAGTCGCGCTTGGCCTCGATCTCCTTGACGGAGGCGTGGCCGAGGACGGCCGCGGCCTCGGTGCGCACGAGGTCGACGACGTGGCGTACGCGCTCGGCCTCGCCCATCTCCAGCAGCTGCCGGGTGAAGGAGACGGGGGTGCCGGCCGTGCCGGAGGCAGTGGTGGCGGCGCGCCGGCCGCCCTTGACCAGGCCGCGGAAGAGCGGCGGCACGTCGCCGACCGGGCGCATGGTGCCGGCGGCCAGGCCGAGCGGGACGATCAGCGGCTCGTCCTCGGACAGGGCGGCGGTGAACAGGCGCAGTCCGTGCTCGACCGACAGCGGCGGCATGCCGCCGGACTGCATGCGCTGGACGTCGGCCTCGCTCAGCGAGCTGGTCATGCCCGCGTCCTGCGCCCAGGGGCCCCAGGCCAGTGACGTGCCGGGCAGGCCCTGGGCGCGGCGGTGCTGGGCGAGGGCGTCGAGGAAGGCGTTGGCGGCGGCGTAGTTGCCCTGGCCGGGGCTGCCCATGACGCCCGCGACGGAGGAGAAGGCGATGAAGGCTGCCAGCCCGGGTGCGTGGTCGCGGGTGAGTTCGTGCAGGTGCCAGGCGGCGTCGGCCTTCGGCCGCAGCACGCCCGACAGGCGTCCGGCGTCCAGGGAGGTGATCACGCCGTCGTCGAGGACGCCGGCCGTGTGGATCACGGCGGTCAGCGGGTGCCGGGCGGGGATCGCGGCCAGGGTCGCGGCGAGCGCGTCCCGGTCGGCGGCGTCGCAGGCCACGACGGTGGGCCGGGCGCCCAGCTCCTCGAGCTCGGCGACGAGTTCGGCCGCGCCGGGCGCGGCGGGTCCGCGGCGGCTGGTCAGCAGCAGGTGCCGCAGCCCGGCGCGGGCCAGGTGCCGTGCCAGGTGCCCGCCGAGGGCGCCGGTGCCACCGGTGATCAGGACGGTGCCGTCGGGGCGCCAGGGCACCTCGCCGGCGGGCGCGCCGGGCAGGGCGGCGAGCCGGCCCACGCGCAGGACCCCGTCCCGGACGACGAACTGGGCGTCGCCGCCGGACAGCGGTCCGGACAGCCGGGACAGCGCGGCGGCCGCGTCGGCGTCCTCGTCGAGATCCAGCAGGACGAACCGGTCCGGGTGTTCGGCGTGGGCGGAGCGCACCAGGCCCCACACCGCGCTGGCGGCGAGGTCCCGGACCGTGTCCCCGGCGTCGGCGCGGACGGCGCCCCGGGTGAGCAGGACCAGGCGGGCGGCGGCGAAGCGGTCGTCGGCGAGCCAGGCCCGGGCGAGGTCCAGCGCGTGCGCGGTCACCTCGTGGACCGCGGCCGGCACATCGCCGCCGGTCGGCCCGGCGACGGGCACGACGACGAACTCCTCGCCGCCGGAGAGGGCGGCCAGTTCCGCCGCCGAACCGGCGCCCAGGGCGCCGAGCGTGGCGGTACGCGGCGCGGGGGCGGCGCTCGCCTCGGGGGCGGGCACCCAGGCGACGTGGAAGAGGGGCTCGCGCGCCCGTGCGGCGGAAATCTCTTCCGAGGGGGCCCGCAGGACGAGGTTCTCCGCCGACAGCACGGGCGTGCCGTCGGCGTCGACCGCGGTCAGCGAGATGCTGTCGTCGCCGGTACGGGTCAGGCGGGCCCGCAGCGCCGAGGCACCCGCGGCGTGCAGGGAGACGCCGTGGAAGGAGACGGGCTGGGCGATGACGTCCTCGTCACGGTCGCCGGTGAAGCCGGCGGCGTGCGTGAGCGCGTCCAGCAGCGCCGGGTGGATGCCGAAGTACTGGGCGTCGCCGGCGGCCTCACCCGTCAGTTCGGCCTCGGCGAACGCCTCGTCGCCGCGGACCCACACCGCGCGCAGGCCCTGGAAGACCGGGCCGTAGGGGGTGCCGTCGTAGAAGCCGTCGAGGTCGACGGCGCTCGCGCCGGCGGGCGGCCACGAGGCGGCGTCCAGGCCGGTGATCCTGGCGCCGGGGGTGAGCACGCCGGTGGCGTGCTCGGTCCACGGCTCCTCGGGGGCGCCCTCCGGACGGGAGTGGAAGCGCACCTCGCGCGCCCCCGCCTCGTCGGGTGCGCCGATCCACACCTGCAGCGTCAGGGCCGTGCCGGAGCCTGCCAGGGCCAGCGGGGTGGTGACGGTGAGCTCCTCGACCCGGTCGCAGCCGACCTGGTCGCCGGCGCGGACGGCCAGTTCGACGAAGCCGGCGGCCGGCAGGACGACCGCGTCGCCCACCGTGTGGTCGGTGAGCCAGCCGTGCACCTGCAGCGACAGCCGGCTGGTGAACAGCACTCCCCCGGACCCGGCCAGCTGCACGGCGGCACCCAGCAGCGGGTGGTCCGTGGAGACCATGCCGGCGGAGGTCACGTCGCCGGTGAGGGCGACGGGCCGCGGCCAGTAGCGCTCGCGCTCGAAGGGGTACGTCGGCAGGTCGGTGCGCCGGGCGCCGGAACCGGCGTACCAGGCGGTCCAGTCGACGTCGACGCCGGCGACGTGCAGCGTGGCCAGGGCGGTGAGCAGGGCGGTGGTCTCCGGCCGGTCCTTGCGCTGGGCGGGGACGGCGAGCGGGTTCTGCTCGGGGTCCAGGATGCGCTGCGCGAGGGCGGTCAGGACGCCGTCGGGGCCCAGTTCGAGGAAGGCGGTGACGCCTTCGGCGGCGAGGGTGCGGATGCCGTCGGCGAAGCGGACGGTCTCGCGCACGTGCCGCACCCAGTAGTCGGCGGAGCCGAGCTCCTCGGGCCCGGCGAGGGCACCGGTGACGTGGGAGACGACGGGGAGGGCCGGCGGGTGGTAGGTCAGGCCCTCGGCGACGGCGCGGAAGTCCTCCAGCATCGGCTCCATCAGGGGCGAGTGGAAGGCGTGGCTGACGGTCAGCCGCTGGGTCTTGCGGCCCTCGGCGGCCAGTTCGCCCGCGATGCGCAGCGCCGTGGCCTCCTCGCCGGCGATCACGACGGCGTCGGGGCCGTTGACGGCGGCGACGGCGACGCCGGCGACGAGGCGGGCGGTCACCTCCTCCTCGGTCGCCTGGACGGCGACCATCGCACCGCCGGCGGGCAGCGCGTCCATGAGCCGCGCCCGGGCGGCCACGAGCCGGCAGGCGTCCTCGAGGGACAGTACGCCCGCGACGTGGGCCGCGGCGATCTCACCGATGGAGTGGCCCGCGACGTGGTCGGGGGTGACGCCCCAGGACTCGATCAGCCGGAAGAGGGCCACTTCGAAGGCGAACAGGGCGGGCTGGGTGAAGCCCGTCCCGTTCAGCAGGCGGCCGTCGTCGTCGAACATCACCTCGCGCAGCGGGCGGTCCAGCTCGGTGTCGAGGTGGGCGGCGACGGCGTCGAGGGCCTCGGCGAACACCGGGAAGCGCGCGTACAGTTCCCGGCCCATGCCCGCGCGCTGCGCGCCCTGGCCGGAGAAGAGGACGGCGAGCGGGCCGGCCGTCCCGCCGGCGTACCCGCGGGCGACCTCGACGGTCTCCACGGTCCCGTCCTCGTCCGCCTCCGAGGCCAGCAGCACGACCCGGTGCTCGAACACCGAGCGTCCGGCCGCGAGCGAGTAGCCCACGTCGGCGGGCCGGCGGTCCGGCCCACCGGCCGGTGCGGTGAGCTGTTCGAGCTGCCGGGCCAGGGCGGCCTCGGACCGGCCGGAGACCACCCACGGGACCGGGCCCGCAGCGGCGCGAGGGCCGGACTCGGGCCGGGTCCCGGGCTGGTTCTCGGGCTGGTTCTCGGGCTGTTCGAGGATGACGTGGGCGTTGGTGCCGGAGATGCCGAACGAGGACACACCCGCGCGCCGCGGCCGGTCGCTGTCGGGCCAGGGCCGGGCCTCCCGCAGGAGTTCGACGGCCCCCGCCGTCCAGTCGACGTGCGAGGAGGGCTCGTCGAGGTGGAGCGACTCGGGCAGGACGCCGTGCCGCAGCGCCATCACGGTCTTGATCACACCCGCGACGCCGGCGGCCGCCTGGGCGTGGCCGATGTTGGACTTCAGCGAGCCCAGCAGCAGCGGCCGGTCCGCGTCGCGGTCCTGCCCGTAGGTGGCCATCAGGGCCTGCGCCTCGATGGGGTCGCCGAGCGGGGTGCCGGTGCCGTGGCCCTCGACCGCGTCCACGTCGCGCGCCGTGAGGCCGGCGGCGGCCAGGGCCTGGCGGATGACGCGCTGCTGGGAGGGGCCGTTGGGCGCGGTCAGGCCGTTGGAGGCACCGTCCTGGTTGACGGCGGAGCCGCGCACGACGGCGAGGACGGGGTGCCCGTTGCGGCGGGCGTCGGAGAGGCGTTCGAGGACGAGCATGCCCACGCCCTCCGACCAGGCGGTGCCGTCGGCGGCGTCGGAGTAGGCCTTGCACCGGCCGTCGGGGGCGAGGCCGCCCTGGACGGTGAAGCCGGCGAAGCTCGCCGGTGTGGTCATGACGGTCACGCCGCCGGCCAGCGCCAGGTCGCACTCGCCGTCGCGCAGGGACTGCGCGGCCCAGTGCAGGGCGACCAGCGACGACGAGCAGGCCGTGTCGAGCGTGGCGGCCGGGCCCTCCAGGCCGAGGGTGTAGGAGATGCGGCCGGACATCACGCTGCTGGCGAGACCGGTGCCGGTGTGGCCGGCGACGTCGTCGCGCGAGGTGGTCATCAGCTGGGCGTAGTCCAGCCCGTTGGTGCCGACGAAGACGCCCGTGGGGCTGCCCTGCAGGCGCTGCGGGTCGATGCCGGCCCGCTCGACGGCCTCCCAGGAGGTCTCCAGCAGCAGGCGCTGCTGCGGGTCCATCGCGAGGGCCTCGCGCGGCGAGATGCCGAAGAAGCCGGCGTCGAAGTCGGCGACGCCCTGCAGGAAGCCGCCCTCCAGCGTCGCGCTGCGGCCCCGGCCGCCGGGGCCGCCGGTGCGCAGGGTCTCCAGGTCCCAGCCGCGGTCGGCGGGGAACGGGGAGATGCCGTCGCGGCCCTCGGCGACCAGGCGCCACAGGTCCTCGGGCGAACTCACCCCGCCGGGCAGCCGGCAGGCCATGCCGACGATGACGACCGGGTCGTCGGAGCGCGGGCCGGCGGCCGTGCCGCCCGCCCGGGCGTGGGCCGCGGCGTGCTCGCCGATCAGTTCGGCGAGCAGGTGGTCGGCGAGCACCCGTGCGGTGGGGTGGTCGAAGACGGCGGTGGCGGGCAGGGCCACGCCGGTGGCCAGACTCAGCCGGTTGGGCAGTTCGATGGCGGTGAGCGAGTCGAAGCCGAGGTCGCGGAACTTCTTGTCCGCCTCGACGGCCGCGGCGTCGGCGTACCCGAGCACCGCTGCGACGTGCGTGCGCACCAGCCCGACGACGGCCGGGGCGCGCTCTGCCGCCGGCAGCGCCAGCAGCCGTTCCCGCAGCGCGGAGCCGGCCGTCCGGGCGGACTCGCCGGCGGCCTGCGGCGGCTGCTCGGCGGCCTGTGCGGTGCCGGTCAGCTCGTGCAGCAGCGGACTGGTGCGCAGGGCGGCGAGGGCGTCGAGGGCGTGCTGCCGGCGCGTGTCGAGCAGGACGAGCGCGGCCTCCGGGCGCGCGGCGGCCCGGCGTACGGCGGCGAGGGCGAGCTCCTGCTCCAGGGCCGGGTGGGCCGGGTGGCGCTGCGGTGCGGTGCCGGTGGCCGGAGCGCCGCCGGTCCAGGCGCCCCAGGCGAGGGCCGTCGCGGGCAGGCCGGCGGCCCGGCGGCGGGTGGCCAGCGCCTCCAGCGCGGCGTCCGCGGCGGCGAGGGCCGCCCGGCCGGGGGTGCCGAGCGGGCCGGCCACGGACGTGCACAGGACGAAGGCGTCGAGGTCGTGGTCGCGGGTCAGCTCGTCGAGGTTCCGGGCGGCCTGCGCCGTTGTGGACAGGAGCGCGGTGAGGCGTTCGGGGGTCAGTTCGTCCAGCACGCCGTCGTCGGTGGTTGCGGCGGCGTGGACGACGGCCGTGAGCGGGGTGTCCTCGGGGATGCCGGCCAGGACGGCCGCCAGGGCCTCGCGGTCGGCCGCGTCGCAGGCGACGACGTCGGCGTGCGCGCCGAGGTCGCGCAGTTCGGCGGCCAGTTCGGCGGCGCCCGGCGCGTCGGGGCCGCGCCGGCTCACCAGCACCAGCCGCTCGGCCCCGGTCTCGGCGAGGGTGCGGGCGATGCGGCTGCCCCGGCCGCCGGTGCCGCCGGTGATCAGGACGGTGCCGCGCGGCGTCCACGCGGCGTCGTCCGCGGCGGGTGCGGCCGGCACGAGCCGGCGGCCGTAGGCGGCGGAGGAGCGGACGGCGACCTGGTCCTCCCCGTCGCCGCCGGACAGGACGGCGGCGAACCGCTGGGCCGCACGGGCGTCCAGCTGCTCGGGAAGGTCGACCAGGCCGCCCCACCGCGCCGGGTGTTCGAGCGCGGCCACGCGGCCGAGGCCCCACACCCCGGCCTGGGCGGCGGAGGCGAGGCGGTCGGAGCGGCCGACGGCGACGGCGCCGCGGGTGACGCACCACAGCGGCGCGGCGATGCCGGCGTCGCCGAGCGACTGCAGCAGCACGGCCGTGGCCACGGTCGCGACGGCGGGCGCGGCGTCGGTGGTGTCGGCGAGTGCGAGGAGCGAGACGACGCCGATGAAGGGGTGGTCCTCCGCGGCGAGTTCGCGCAGTCGCGCGGCGAGTGCCGGGCGGTCCGTGGCCTCGCCGGCACGGACGTCGACGGTCAGCAGCACGGTGTCGGTGCCGACGGCCCGTACGACGTCCTGCATCCATGCGTCGTCGGGTGCGCAGTGCGCCGGGACGACGACCAGCCGGCGGCCGGCGGGGGGTGCCGTGCGCGGGGCGCCGGTCAGCGGCCGCCACGCCTCGCGGTGGCACAGTGCGTCGAGCGCGGACCGGTCGCGCCGGTGCCGGCGCCACGAGGTCAGGGCGGGCAGCACGGCGCCCAGGGCCTCGGCGCTGACGTCGAGGTCGGCGGCGAGGGCGGCGACGTCCAGGTCCTCGCCCTCGACGACGGACCAGAACGCGTCGTCGGCGTCGGCAGGGGCCGGCGCGGCGGCGTCGCGCGTCCGCGGCCAGAACCGCTGTCCCTGGAAGGGGTACGTGGGCAGCTCGACGCGCCGGGCGCCCGTACCGGCGTACCAGGCGGGCCACTCGACGTCCACGCCGGCGACGTGGAGGCGGGCGAGGGCGGTCAGCAGCGCCGTCTCCTCGGGGCGGTCCTTGCGCAGGGCGGAGACGGCCACCGGCTGCTGCTCGGGGTCCAGGGTGTGCTGGGCGAGAGCGGTGAGGGTGGCGTCGGGACCGAGTTCGAGGAAGACGGAGGCGCCCCGGGCGGCGAGGTGGCGGATGCCGTCGGCGAAGCGGACGGTCTCGCGCACGTGGCGCACCCAGTAGTCGGCGGACCGCAGCAGGCCCGGTTCGGCCAGGGTGCCGGTGAGGTTGGAGACGACGGGTATGGCGGGAGCGGAGTAGGCGACGGCCTCGGCCACGCGCCGGAACTCCTCCAGCATCGGCTCCATCAATTCCGAGTGGAAGGCGTGACTGACGGGAAGGCGCTGGGACTTCAGGCCCTCGGCCACCCGCAGAACCGCTGCTTCTTCACCCGAGACCACGACCGACTGCGGGCCGTTGACGGCAGCGATCGACACACCGTCGATCAGACGGGAGCGAACCTCCTCCTCGGACGCCTGCACGGCCACCATCGCGCCGCCGGACGGCAGGGCGCTCATCAACCGCGCCCGCGCCGCCACCAGACGACACGCGTCCTCAAGGGACATCACCCCGGCAATGTGCGCCGCCGTGATCTCGCCGACGGAGTGGCCCGCGACGAAGTCGGGCTTGATGCCCCAGGACTCCATCAACCGGAACAGCGCCACTTCGAAGGCGAAGAGGGCCGGCTGGGTGTAGCCGGTCTCGTCCAGGCCCTCCGCCTCGCCGGACATCACCGCACGCAGCGGCCGCTCCAGCTCGGCATCGAGCAGGGCCGTCACGGACTCCAGTGCTTCGGCGAACACCGGAAAACGCTCACGCAACTCCCGTCCCATACCGGCGCGCTGAGCACCCTGGCCCGAGAACAGCACCGCAAGACCACCGGCCACATCACCGGCAACCCCACGCGCCACCTCGACCGCCTCACCGGCCTCCGACGCCAGCAGCACGGCCCGGTGGTCGAACACCGACCGTCCCGCCGCCAGCGAGAAGCCGACATCGGCGGGTGAGAGCCCGGGGTGTTCGGCGACCCACTGCTGCAGCTGGGCGAGCTGGTCCGCCAGGGCCGCCTCGGACTTGGCCGAGACCGGCCAGGGAAGCGTCGCCGGCGCGGTGCCGGTGGCGTCCGCGGAGCCGGGCTCGTCGTTCTCCGGCGGCGCCTGCTCCAGGATGGTGTGCGCGTTCGTGCCGCTGATACCGAAGGCCGAGACGGCCGCGCGGCGGGGCCTGCCGGTGTCGGGCCAGTCGGCCGGCTCCGTCAGCAGGGCGACGTCCCCGGCCGTCCAGTCGACGTGCGAGCTGGGGGTGTCGACGTGCAGGGTGCGCGGCAGGACGCCGTGGCGCATGGCCATGACCATCTTGATGATGCCGGCGACGCCCGCCGCCGACTGGGTGTGCCCGATGTTGGACTTGACCGAGCCCAGCAGCAGCGGCCGGTCGTCGGGGCGCCCCTGGCCGTACGTGGCGAGGACGGCCTGGGCCTCGATGGGGTCGCCGAGGGTGGTGCCCGTACCGTGTGCCTCCACCGCGTCGACATCCGCCGTCGTCAGACCGGCGGCCGACAGCGCCTGCCGGATCACCCGCTGCTGGGACGGACCGTTGGGCGCCGTCAGACCGTTCGACGCACCGTCCTGGTTGACCGCACTGCCCCGCACGACCGCCAGCACCCGGTGACCGTTCCGCCGGGCATCCGACAACCGCTCCACCACCAGGACGCCCACGCCCTCGGACCAGCCGGTGCCGTCGGCCGCGTCCGCGAACGCCTTGCACCGACCGTCCGTCGCCAGGCCGCCCTGCCGGGTGAAGCCGGGGAAGCCGACGGAGGTGGACATGATGGTCACACCGCCGGCCAGGGCCAGGGTGCACTCGCCGGAGCGCAGGGCCTGGGCGGCCCAGTGCAGGGCGACCAGCGACGACGAGCAGGCCGTGTCGACGGTGACCGCAGGGCCCTCGAAGCCGAAGGTGTACGAGACGCGGCCGGAGACGACGCTGGCGGCGAGACCGGTGCTGGTGTGGCCCTCGATGTCCTCGTCGGAGTTCATCACCAGCATCGTGTAGTCCTGGCCGCCGGTGCCGACGAAGACGCCGGTGCGGCTGCCGCGCAGTGACGCGGGGTCGATGCCGGCCCGCTCGACGGCCTCCCACGAGGTCTCCAGCAGCAGGCGCTGCTGGGGGTCCATCGCCAGGGCCTCGCGGGGGGCGATGCCGAAGAAGCCGGCGTCGAACTCGGCGATGCCGTCGAGGAAGCCGCCCTTGGCGGTGGCGCTGCGGCCGCGCCCGTCGGGTCCGCCGGACAGCAGGGTCTCCAGGTCCCAGCCGCGGTCGGTCGGGAAGTCGGCGATGCCCTCGCGTCCGTCGAGCACCAGCTGCCACAGGTCCTCGGGGGACCGTACGCCGCCGGGGAGACGGCAGGCCATGCCGACGATGACGACCGGGTCGTCGGCCGCCGCGGTGGCGACCGGGGTGCCCTCGCCGGACTGTGACTCCTCATCGTGCTGGTCGAGCAGGAGGGTGAGGAGGTGTTCGCCGAGCGCGAGGGGGGTGGGGTAGTCGAAGACGAGGGTGGCGGACAGCCGCAGGCCGGTGGCGTTGGTCAGGCGGTTGCGCAGTTCGACGGCGGTCAGCGAGTCGAAGCCCAGGTCCTGGAAGCCGCGCCTGGCGTCGACGGCCTTGGCGGAGGCGTGGCCGAGCACGGCCGCGGCCTCGGTCCGCACGAGGTCGGTGACGAACTTCGGGCGCTCCTCGCCCTGCAGGTCCCACAGGCGCCGGGTGAGCATGCCGGCGATGCCGGCGCCCTCGGCGGTGGTGGCGGCGGTGCGCCGGCCGGGCTTGACGAGGTCGCGCAGGACGGGCGGCACGGGGCCGGGTACGCGGACGGGCCCGGAGACGGTGCCGATGGCGACGAGGTGGCCGGCGTCGCAGGTGCCGGCGGCGTCGAAGAGGGCCAGGCCCTGCTCGACGGACAGCGGGGGCACCCCGGAGGAGGCGATGCGCTGCATGTCCGTCTCGGACAGCGCGCCGGTCATGCCGGCGGTGGCCGCCCACGCGCCCCACGACAGCGACTGGGCCGGCAGGCCGAGGGCGGTGCGGTGGCGGGCGAGGGCGTCGAGGAAGACGTTGCCGGCGGCGTAGTTGGCCTGGCCGCCGGCGCCGGTGACGCCGGAGATCGAGGAGAACAGCACGAACGCCGCGAGGTCGTCGTCCTTGGTGAGCTCGTGCAGGTGCCAGGCGGCGTCCGCCTTGGGGCGCAGGACGCGGGCGAGGCGCTCGGGGGTCAGCCAGGCGAGGACGCCGTCGTCGAGGATGCCTGCGGTGTGCACGACGGCGGTGAGCGGGTGGGCGGCGGGGATGCCGGCCAGGACGGCCGCGAGCGCGTCGCGGTCGGCGACGTCGCAGGCGGCGACGGTGACCTCGGCGCCCAGGCCGGTCAGTTCGGTGTGCAGGTCGGCGGCGCCGGGCGCGTCCGCGCCGCGGCGGCTGAGCAGCAGCAGGTGCTTGACGCCGCGTTCGGTGACGAGGTGGCGGGCGAGGCGGGCGCCCAGGCCGCCGGTGCCGCCGGTGATCAGGACGGTCCCCTCGGGGTCCCACGCGCGCGGCATGGTCAGCACGATCTTGCCGGTGTGCCGGGCCTGGCTCATGTGGCGGAACGCCTCGCGGGCCCGGCGGACGTCCCAGGTGGTCACCGGCAGCGGGTGCAGCGCGCCCTCGGCGAAGAGGCCGAGGAGTTCGGCGAGGAGTCCGGCGATGCGGTCGGGGCCTGCCTCGGCGAGGTCGAAGGCGCGGTAGTGCACGCCGGTGAGGTCGTGCGCATCGCGGATGTCGGTCTTGCCCATCTCCAGGAAGCGGCCGCCGGGGGCGGTCAGCCGCAGGGAGGCGTCGACGAACTCGCCGGCCAGGGCGTTGAGGACGACGTCCACGCCGCGGCCGCCGGTGACCTCGCGGAAGCGCTCCTCGAAGTCGGTGGTGCGGGAGGAGGCGATGTGGTCGTCGGCGACGCCCAGGGCGCGCAGGGTGTCCCACTTGCCCTCACTGGCGGTGGCGAAGACCTCGGCGCCCAGGTGGCGGGCGAGCTGGACGGCGGCCATGCCGACGCCGCCGGCGCCGGCGTGGACGAGGATGCGCTGCCCGGCCTGCAGGCCGGCGAGGTCCTTCAGGGCGTACAGGGCGGTGAGGAAGACCAGGGGCACGGAGGCCGCCTGCTGCGCGGTCCAGCCGTCGGGCACCCGGGCCAGGACCCGGTGGTCGGCGACGGCCAGCGGGCCGAAGCCGCCGGCCACCATGCCCATGACGCGGTCGCCGGGGCGCAGGCCGGTCACGCCGGGCCCGGTCTCGACGACGGTGCCGGCGGCCTCGCCGCCCAGCAGCCCGGCCTCGCCGGGGTACATGCCCAGGGCGTTGAGGACGTCGCGGAAGTTGACGCCGGCGGCCTGCACCCGGATCCGTACCTGGCCGGGGGCCAGCGGCGCGGCGGCCTCGGGGCAGGGGACGAGGGCCAGGCCGTCGAGGCTGCCCTTGGCCGGGCTGTCCAGGCGCCAGGGGCCGCCGTCCGGGGGCGGCAGCAGGCCTGCGGCCGGGCCGAGGTGGGCCAGGCGGCCCACGCGGACGACGCCGTCGCGCACGACGAACTGGGCGTCCCCGGTGGCCGAGAGGGCGGGCAGCAGGGGCAGGAGGTGGGCGAGGTCGCCGGTGTCGTCGAGGTCGGCGATCAGCAGCCGGCCGGGGTTCTCGGACTGCGCCGAGCGCACCAGGCCCCAGGCGGCGGCCGCGGCCAGGTCGCGTACGCCCTCGCCCTCGTCGGCGGAGACGGCACCGCGGGTGACGAGGACGAGCCGTGCGTCGCCGCTCCGCTGGGGTGCGAACCACGCGTGCAGCAGCTCCAGGACGCGGGCGGTGAGCGCGTGCGCGGCGGCCGGTACGTCGTCCTCGGGGCCGGCCGTGCCGGACAGCGGCACGAGCACCAGGTCCTCGTCGCCGCGCAGGTCGGCGAGGGAGGCCACGACGGGGGCGGCCACGCCGGCGGGTGCCTCGGCGCCCAGGACCGTGCACCGCAGGCCGGCGGTGGGTTCGGCGTCGGGCGCCGGCACCCAGTCCAGGGACAGCAGCGCGTCGTGCTCGGGGCTGCGGCGCGGGGCGCCCTGCGCGGCGGCGGCCGAGCGGGCCCGCAGCGTCAGCTTGCGGGCGGAGAGCACGGGCGCGCCCTCGACGTCGGCCACGGCGAGGGAGACGGAGTCCTCGCCGGCCCTCGCGACGCGGGCGCGCACGACGGAGGCGCCGGCGGCGTGCAGGGAGACGCCCTGCCAGCCGAAGGGCATCAGCAGGGTGTTCTCGTCGCCGACGCCCGCGAAGCCGTGGGCGTGCAGGACGGCGTCGAGCAGGGCGGGGTGCAGCAGGAACGCGGCGGCGTCCTCGGCCGTGCCGTTCGGCAGGGCCGCCTCGACGAACGCCTCGCCCTCGCGCACCCACAGCGAGCGCAGCCCCTGGAAGGCGGGGCCGTACTCGGTGCGCTCGTAGAAGCCCTCCAGGTCCATGACGACGGCGTTGGCCGGGGGCCAGGCGGAGGCGTCGAACTCGGCCACGTGCTCGCCGGCGGCCAGCAGGCCGGTGGCGTGCTCGGTCCACGGCAGGTCGGGGGCGGCGTCCTCGGGACGCGAGTGGACAGTGACGGTGCGGGCCCCCGACTCGTCGGGGGTGCCGGCCAGGACCTGCACCTGGACGGCGCCGTCCACGGGCAGGACGAGCGGGGCCAGCAGCGTGAACTCCTCCACCCGGTCACAGCCGACCTGGTCGCCGGTGCGCAGCGCCAGCTCCAGGAAGCCGGTGGCGGGGAAGAGGACCCGGCCGCCGATGGCGTGGTCGGCCAGCCAGGGGTGGGACTGCAGGGACAGCCGGCCGGTGAAGAGCACCTCGTCGGAGTCCGCGAGCGCCAGCGTCGCCCCGAGGAGCGGGTGCCCGGCGGGCAGCAGACCGGCACCGGTGACGTCACCGGTGGCCGCGGCGGGACGGGGCCAGTGGCGCTCGTGCTGGAAGGGGTAGGTGGGCAGGTCCACGCGCCGGGCACCCGTACCGGCGTACCAGGCGGCCCAGTCGATGCCGACGCCGGCGACGTGGAGGCGGGCGAGGGCGGTCAGCAGCGCCGTTTCCTCGGGGCGGTCCTTGCGCAGGGCGGAGACGGCCACCGGCTGCTGCTCGGGGTCCAGGGTGTGCTGGGCGAGAGCGGTGAGGGTCGCGTCGGGGCCGAGCTCCAGGAAGACGGTGGCGCCTTCGGCGGCGAGCGTACGGACCCCGTCGGCGAAGCGGACGGTCTCACGGACGTGGCGCACCCAGTAGTCGGCGGAGCACAGGTGCTCGGGGTCCGCGAGGTCACCGGTGAGGTTGGAGACGACGGGTATGACGGGAGCGGAGTAGGCGACGGCCTCGGCCACGCGCCGGAACTCCTCCAGCATCGGCTCCATGAGTGCCGAGTGGAAGGCGTGACTGACGGGCAAGCGCTGGGATTTCAGGCCCTCGGCGACGCGCAGAACCGCTGCCTCGTCGCCGGAGACCACGACGGACTGCGGGCCGTTGACGGCAGCGATCGACACGCCGTCGATCAGACGCGAGCGAACCTCCTCCTCGGACGCCTGCACGGCCACCATCGCGCCGCCGGACGGCAGGGCGCTCATCAACCGGGCGCGGGCAGCCACCAGACGACACGCGTCCTCAAGCGACAGCACGCCGGCGACATGGGCTGCGGCGATCTCGCCGATGGAGTGACCGGCGACGAAGTCGGGTGTGACGCCCCAGGACTCCACGAGTCGGAAGAGGGCCACTTCGAAGGCGAAAAGGGCCGGCTGCGTGTAGCCGGTCTCGTCCAGGCCCTCCGCCTCGCCGGACATCACCGCACGCAGCGGCCGCTCCAGCTCGGCATCGAGCAGGGCCGTCACGGCCTCCAGCGCCTCCGCGAACACCGGGAAACGCTCGCGCAACTCCCGTCCCATGCCGGCGCGCTGAGCACCCTGGCCCGAGAACAGCACCGCAAGACCACCGGCCACATCACCGGCAACCCCCCGCGCCACCTCGACCGCCTCACCGGCCTCCGACGCCAGCAGCACGGCCCGGTGTTCCAGGTGCGAGCGCTCGGTTGCCAGCGAGAATCCCACGTCGAGCGGGGAGGACAGCGCGGTCAGCGGGGACACCTGCTGCCACTGGGCGTCGAGCGCTGCCTCGGTCTTTCCGGACAGCAGCAGGGGCACCACGCCCGCTGCCACGGCCGGCACCTCGGCCGGTGTCTCCACCGGCGTCTCGACCGGCTCGGGCTGCTCCAGGATGACGTGGGCGTTGGTGCCGCTGATGCCGAAGGACGAGACACCCGCCCGCCAGGGGCGGTCCACCTCGGGCCACGGACGCTCGTCCGTCAGCAGTTCCACCGCTCCGGCCGTCCAGTCCACGTGGGTGGACGGGGCGTCGACGTGCAGGGTGCGCGGCAGGACACCCTCCTGCATCGCCAGCACCATCTTGATGATGCCCGCGACGCCTGCCGCAGCCTGTGTGTGGCCGATGTTGGACTTCACCGAGCCCAGCAGCAGCGGCCGGTCCGCCTCACGGTCCTGGCCGTAGGTCGACAACAGGGCTTGTGCCTCGATGGGGTCGCCGAGGGTGGTGCCCGTGCCGTGCGCCTCCACCGCGTCGACGTCGGCGGTGGACAAGCCCGCGGCGGCCAGCGCCTGGCGGATCACCCGCTGCTGGGACGGGCCGTTGGGGGCGGTCAGGCCGTTGGAGGCGCCGTCCTGGTTGACCGCACTCCCCCGCACGACGGCCAGCACGCGGTGGCCGTTGCGGCGGGCATCCGAGAGCCGCTCCACCACCAGAATGCCCACGCCCTCGGACCAGCCCGTGCCGTCAGCCGCGTCCGCGAACGCCTTGCACCGGCCGTCGGCCGCCAGGCCGCCCTGCCGGCTGAAGCCCGAGAAGCCCATGGGGGTCGACAGCACCGTGACGCCGCCCACCAGCGCCAGCGAGCACTCCCCGTTACGCAGGGCGTGGGCGGCCAGGTGCAGGGCGACCAGCGAGGACGAGCAGGCCGTGTCGACCGTCACCGCCGGGCCCTCCAGCCCGAAGGTGTAGGAGATACGGCCGGAGAGAACGCTGCCGGCCAGGCTGGTGCCGCCGTGGCCCTCGATGTCCTCCGGGGAGTTCATGACCACGCCGGCGTAGTCGACGCCGTTCGTCCCGACGAAGACGCCGGTCTTGGTGCCCTGCAGCGCGGCGGGGTCGATGCCCGCCCGCTCGAACGCCTCCCAGGACGTCTCCAGCAGCAAGCGCTGCTGCGGGTCCATGGTGACGGCCTCGCGGGGCGAGATGCCGAAGAAGTCGGCGTCGAAGGCGGCGGCATCGACGAAACCGCCCTGGGCGGTCGCGCTGCGGCCGCCGCCGTCACCGGTGAGGGTGGCGAGGTCCCAGCCGCGGTCGGTCGGGAAGTCCGTGATGCCGTCGCGTCCTTCGTGCAGCAGCGCCCACAGCTCCTCGGGCGAGCGCACACCGCCGGGCAGCCTGCAGGACATGCCGACGATGGCGATCGGCTCCTGCTTGCCCGACTCGGCCTCCAGCAGTCGTTGGCGGGTCTGGTGCAGATCGGCCGTGACCCACTTGAGGTAGTCAACGAGCTTGCTGTCGTTGGACATGTGACGTGGAACCTTCCCTGTGAATATTGAGGCCGGGTCAGCGGTCGTTCAGACGGCCGAGCTCGTTGTCGATGAAGGCGAAGATCTCGTCCTCGCTGGCGGCCCCGATGCGCTCGGCGACCTCGGCGGTGCCGGCGGCCTGCGTCTCGCCGCCGCCGCGCCACTTCTCCAGCGTGCTCAGCAGCCGGTTGGCGACGGCGGCCCTGGTGAGGTCGTCGGGCGCGCCGGCGGCCAGGGCGGAGTCGAGGCGGTCGAGTTCGGCGAGCAGTGCGGTGGTGGCGTCGCCGCCCTGCGCCGGTCCGTCGTCCACGAGCTGGGAGACGAGGTGGTCGGCGAGGACGGGGAGCGTGGGGTAGTCGAAGACGAGGGTGGCGGGCAGGCGCAGGCCGGTGGCGTTGGTCAGGCGGTTGCGCAGCTCGACGGCGGTCAGCGAGTCGAAGCCCAGGTCCTGGAAGCCGCGCTTGGTGTCGACGGCCTTGGGCGAGGCGTGCCCCAGCACCCCGGCGACCTCGGTCCGTACGAGGTCGAGGGCGAAGCGGGGACGTTCGGCTGCGCGCAGGTCGCGCAGGTGCCGGGCGAGGCCGGCCGCCGCGGCCGCGCCGCCCGCCGTCCGGGCGGCCGTGCGCCGGCCGCCCTTGACCAGGCCGCGCAGCAGCGGCGGTACGTCGCCGGCGCTGCGTCGCGCCCCGCCGGCCGGGCCGATGGGGACGAGGTACGGCTCGCCGGAACCGATGGCCGCATCGAACAGGGCCAGGCCCTGAGCGGCGGACAACGGAGGCACGCCCGAGGCGGCAATGCGCTGCATGTCGGCAGCGGAGAGCGCGCCCGTCATGCCGTCGGCCTGCGCCCACGCACCCCACGCCAACGACTGACCCGACAGACCCAGACCACGACGATGCTGGGCGAGAGCGTCGAGGAAGACATTGCCCGCCGCGTAATTCGCCTGACCCGCACTCCCCATGACACCGGAGATCGACGAATAGACGACGAATCCCGCCAGGTCCAGGCCCCGGGTCGCCTCATGCAGATGCCAGGCCGCATCCACCTTCGGCCGCAGCACGCTCGCCAACCGCTCAGGCGTCAGAGACGTAATGACACCGTCGTCCAACACACCCGCCGTGTGCACCACGGCCGTCAGCGGGTGCTGCTGCGGAATGGTTGCCAGCAGGCTCTCGACCGCGCGACGGTCGGCCGTGTCACAGGCCTCGACCGTGACGCGGGCGCCCAGGGCGACCAGCTCGTCCCGTAGTTCGGCCGAACCCGGCGCCTGCGGGCCGCGCCGGCTGACCAGCAGCAGATGCCGTACCCCACACTCGGCGACCAGGTGCCGCGCCAGCAGACCGCCCAGGCCACCCGTACCACCAGTGATCAACACCGTCCCGTCCGGGTCCCATGCGGGCGCAGCCGGAGGTCGGGGCGTGCAGCGGGCCAGGCGCGGGAGGTGCAGGGTGCCGTTACGCACGGCGAACTGCGTCTCGCCGGTGGCCAGCAGGCCCGGGAGGTGCGGGAGCACGGCCTCGGGCCGGCCGCTGTCGTCCAGGTCGAGCAGCACGAACCGGTCCGGGTGCTCCGACTGCGCCGAGCGCACCAGGCCCCACACCGCCGCGCCGGCCAGTCCCCCGCCGCCGGAGACGGCGCCACGGGTGACGAAGACCAGGCGCGAGGCGGCGAAGCGGTTGTCGGCGAGCCATTCCTGGACGAGGCCGAGGGCCCGGGCGGCGAGGTCGTGCACGGCGGACGGCACGGAGTCGCCCTCGGCGGTCATCGGCACGACGACGAGCTCCGCGTCGGCGGGGACGTCCGCGAGCGCCGGCGCGTCGTCCGTGCCGAGGGTGACCCAGCGCTGGTCCTCGGCGGCGGCCGGGGTCCCGGAGGCCGGGACCCAGTCCAGGCGCAGCAACGAGCCTTCCTCGGCGTCCGCTTCCGGTGCGGAGGACTGCGGGCGCAGGCGGAGCGACTCCGCCGAGAGCACCGGGGCTCCGGCGGCGTCCACCGCGACGAGCGAGAATGCGTCGCCGGGCTGCCGGGTGAGGCGTGCTCGTACGGTGGCGGCGCCCGCGGCGTGCAGGCGCACGCCGGTCCAGGACCACGGTTCGGTTGCCGTGGTGCCGTCGGCGGGTTCGGCGGCCCGGGCCAGGGTCTCCAGCAGTTCGGGGTGGATGCCGAAGTACGCGGCGTCGGCGGCCGCCTCGTCGGTGAGGGCGGCTTCGACGAAGACCTCGTCGCCGCGGGTCCAGGCCGAGCGCAGGGCGTCGAGGCCGGGGAGGAGGTCGCCGGGGTCGACGGCGGTGGCGTCGCGGGGCGGCCACTCGGACAGGCCCGGGTCGGCGGGCTCCGCGGCCTGCGGCGTCAGGACGGCGGTGGCGTGCTCGGTCCAGGGCAGGTCGGCGGGTGCGTCCTCCGGGCGGGAGAAGAAGCGTACGGTCCGCGTGCCCGCCTCGTCCGGGGCGTCGAGGCGCACCTGCAGAACGCGGGCGGTGTCGCCGGCGAGGACGAGAGGGGTGGTGACGGTGAGCTCGTCGATGCCCTCGCAGCCGGCCTCGTCCCCGGCGCGGACGGCCAGTTCGACGAAGGCGGAGGCCGGGAAGGCGCCGGTCCGCTCCGACAGCCGGCTGGTGAACACCACGCCTTGGGAGTCCGCGAGGCCCATGGCCGCGCCGAGCAGCGGGTGGCGTGCGGGGACCAGCCCCAGCGAGGCGGCGTCCGTGGCGCGGTGGGCGGGGCGGGGCCAGTAGCGCTCGTGCTGGAAGGGGTAGGTGGGCAGGTCGATGCGCCGGGCGCCCGTACCGGCGTACCAGGCGGCCCAGTCGACGTCGACGCCGGCGACGTGCAGGTGGGCGAGGGCGGTGAGCAGGGCGGCGTCCTCCGGCCGGTCCTTGCGCAGGGCGGGGACGACGACCGAGTTCTGCTCGGGGTCGAGGGTGTGCTGGGCGAGGGCGGTGAGGGTCGCGTCGGGGCCGAGCTCCAGGAAGACGGAGGTGCCTTCGGCGGCGAGCGTACGGACCCCGTCGGCGAAGCGGACGGTCTCGCGCACGTGCCGCACCCAGTAGTCCGCGGAACCGATGAGCTCCGCTGCAGCCACCTGACCCGTCACGTTGGACACCACGGGGATCCGCGGCGCCGCATACGCCAGCCCCTCGGCCACCCGCCGGAACTCCTCCAGCATCGGCTCCATCAGCGCCGAGTGGAAAGCGTGGCTGACGGACAGCCGCTGGGACTTCAGCCCCTCCGCGGCACGCAGTACTGCTGCCTCGTCACCGGAGAGCACCACCGACCGCGGCCCGTTGACCGCCGCGAGGGACACGTCCTCGGTGAGCCGTGCCCGGACCTCCTCCTCGGAGGCCTGTACGGCCACCATGGCACCACCGGACGGCAGCGCATCCATCAACCGGGCCCGCGCCGCGACGAGAACGCACGCGTCCTCCAGCGACAGCACCCCGGCCACATGGGCAGCAGCGATCTCGCCAATGGAGTGACCCGCGACGAAGTCGGGCTTGATGCCCCACGACTCCACCAGCCGGAACAGTGCCACCTCGAAGGCGAACAGCGCAGGCTGGGTGAAGCGGGTCTCGTCGATTCCCTCCGCCTCGCCGGACATCACCTCGCGCAGCGACTGCCCGAGTTCGGCGTCCAGCAGGCCGGTGACCTCGTCCAGGGCGCGGGCGAAGGCGGGGTGGCGGGCGTACAGCTCCCGGCCCATGCCCGCGCGCTGCGCGCCCTGACCGGAGAAGAGGGCGGCCACTGCGCCGGGGGCGTCCGCGGCGACGCCGCGCGCGGCCTCCCGTGCCCCCTCCTCGTCCACGAGCAGCACGGCCCGGTGGTCGAGGACCGAGCGGCCGACCGCCAGCGAGAAGCCGGCGTCCTGCCGTGCGAACCGCCCGGCGCCGGCCCATTCCAGCGCGCGGTCGATCTGTTCGGCCAGCGCCGCCTCGGACCGGGCCGACACGGCCCACGGCACCGGACCGCTCATGGTCGCCGCCTCGGCCGGCGCCCCGGCCGGCGTCTCGACCGGCTCGGGCTGCTCCAGGATGACGTGGGCGTTGGTCCCGCTGATGCCGAAGGACGAGACGCCCGCCCGCCAGGGGCGGTCCACCTCGGGCCACGGACGCTCGTCCGTCAGCAGTTCCACCGCTCCGGCCGTCCAGTCGACATGGGTGGACGGGGCGTCGACGTGCAGGGTGCGGGGCAGGACACCCTCCTGCATCGCCAGCACCATCTTGATGATGCCCGCGACGCCTGCCGCAGCCTGCGTGTGGCCGATGTTGGACTTCACCGAGCCCAGCAGCAGCGGCCGGTCGGCCGGCCGGTCCTGGCCGTACGTCGCCAGCAGCGCCTGGGCCTCGATCGGGTCGCCCAGCTTCGTGCCCGTACCGTGTGCCTCGACGGCGTCGACGTCGGCGGTGGACAGGCCGGCGGCGGCCAGGGCCTGGCGGATGACGCGCTGCTGGGACGGGCCGTTGGGGGCGGTCAGGCCGTTGGAGGCACCGTCCTGGTTGACCGCACTCCCCCGCACGACCGCCAGCACGCGGTGGCCGTTGCGGCGGGCGTCCGAGAGGCGTTCGAGCACCAGGATGCCGGCGCCCTCGGACCAGCCCGTGCCGTCGGCGGCGTCCGCGAACGCCTTGCAGTGGCCGTCGGGCGCCAGCCCGCCCTGCCGGCTGAAGCCGGCGAAGGTCATCGGCGTGCTGAGCACGGTGACGCCGCCGGCCAGGGCCAGCGCGCTCTCGCCGCTGCGCAGCGACTGGGCGGCCAGGTGCAGGGCGACCAGCGAGGACGAGCAGGCCGTGTCGACCGTCACCGCCGGGCCCTCCAGCCCGAAGGTGTAGGAGATGCGGCCGGAGAGGACGGAGGTGGCCAGGCCCGTGCTGGCATGGCCCTCGACGTCCTCGCGGGAGTTCATCACCAGCGACGCGTAGTCCTGGCCGGTCGTGCCGACGAAGACGCCGGTCCGCGTGCCCCGCAGCGCGGTCGCGTCGATGCCCGCCCGCTCGAACGCCTCCCACGACGTCTCCAGCAGCAGCCGCTGCTGGGGGTCCATGGCGAGGGCCTCGCGGGGCGAGATGCCGAAGAAGCCGGCGTCGAAGTCGCCGACGCCGTCGAGGAAGCCGCCTCGTCGGGTTGCGCTCACGCCGCGGTTGTCGGGGCCGGCGTCGAAGAGGGCCTTCAGGTCCCAGCCGCGGTCCGTGGGGAAGCCGGTGATGCCGTCGCGGCCGGCGGTGAGCATCTCCCACAGGTCGCCGGGGGTGCGGACGCCGCCGGGCATGCGGCACGCCATGCCGACGACGGCGACCGGGTCGTCGTCGGCCGCGGCGGCTGCGCGTCGGTCGTCGTGCTCCTCGCCCTGTTCGTCGAGGAGCAGCTCCACCAGGTGCGCGGCGAGCGCGGCGGGGGTGGGGTAGTCGTAGACGAGGGTGGCGGTCAGCCGCAGGCCGGTGGCGGCGGTGAGGCGGTTGCGCAGCTCGACGGCAGTCAGCGAGTCGACGCCGAGCTCGCGGAACTCGCGGTCGGTGCCGATGCCCCGCGCCGAGGCGTGGCCGAGCACCGCGGCGGCCTCGGTGCGGACGAGGTCGGTGGCGTGGCGCAGGGCGTCGTCGGGGCCGAGTTCCAGCAGGCGCCGGCTGAGGGCGACGGCGGTGGCCCGGCCGCCGACGGCGGTCGCAGCCGTACGACGGCCGCCGCGCAGGAGGCCGCGCAGCAGCGGCGGGACGATGCCGGGCGCACGGCCGCCGCGGGGCGCGGGGCCGATGGGGACGAGGTACGGCTCGTCGGAACCGATGGCCGCATCGAACAGGGCCAGGCCCTGAGCGGCGGACAGCGGAGGCACACCGGAGGCGGCAATGCGCTGCATGTCGGCAGCAGAGAGCGCGCCCGTCATGCCGTCGGCCTGCGCCCACGCGCCCCACGCCAACGACTGACCCGGCAGACCCAGGCTGCGACGGTGCTGGGCGAGAGCGTCGAGGAAGACATTGCCCGCCGCGTAATTCGCCTGACCCGCACTCCCCATGACACCGGAGATCGACGAATAGACGACGAATCCCGCCAGGTCCAGGCCCCGGGTCGCCTCATGCAGATGCCAGGCCGCATCCACCTTCGGCCGCAGCACGCTCGCCAACCGCTCAGGCGTCAGCGACGTGACCACACCGTCGTCCAACACACCCGCCGTGTGCACCACGGCCGTCAGCGGATGCTCGGCCGGGACAGCGGACAGAACGTCGTCGAGCCGGGCCCGGTCGGCCATGTCACAGGCCGCGATCGTGACGCGGGCGCCCAGTTCTTCGAGAGCGGTCTGCAGCTGCGCCGCACCCGGTGCGTCGGTGCCGCGCCGGCTGACCAGCAGCAGATGCCGTACCCCACGCTCGGCGACCAGGTGCCGCGCCAGCAGACCGCCCAGGCCACCCGTGCCACCGGTGATCAACACCGTGCCGTCCGGGTCCCATGCGGGCGCGGTCGGGCTGTCGGCGGCCGTGGTGTGCTGGAGGCGGGCGACGTGCACGCTGCCGTCGCGGACGACGAACTGCGCGTCGCCGGCGGCCAGCAGGCCCAGCAGCTGCGGCAGTGCGTCCTCGAGCCGGCCGTTGTCTTCGAGGTCGAGCAGGACGAACCGGTCGGGGTGCTCCGACTGGGCGGCTCGGACCAGGCCCCACACGGCCGCGGCCGCCAGCCCCTCGCCGGCGCCGGAGACGGCGCCACGGGTGACGAACACCAGGCGCGCGGTGGCGAACCGCTCCTCGGCCAGCCAACGCTGCACCAGGTGCAGGGTGCGGGCCGTCAGTTCGTGGACGGCCGTGGGGATCGCGTCCGGCGCGGCGGGCGGGAGGAGGACCACGACCGTGTCCGCGTCGGCGACCGCGCCGAGGTCCCAGTCGTCGTCCGGGAGCGTCACGTACCGGGCGTCGTGCTGTGCGCCGGACGCCTCGGGTGCCGGCACCCACTCGAGGGTGAGCAGCGATCCCGCGGCGTCCGGCTGCTGCTGCCCGGCGGCGTCCAGGTCGGCGCGGTCGCGGAGGGCGAGGGCGTCGGCGGAGAGGACGGGGGCGCCCTCGGCGTCGGCCACGGCGAGGGAGACGGTGGCCTCGCCGGTGCGGGTGGCGCGGATGCGGATGACGGAGGCGCCGGTGGCGTGCAGGGACACCCCGCTCCACCGGTGGATCGCGGGGGCGTCGGTGTCCTGGTGGGCGAGGGCGGCGGTGTGCGCCACGGCGTCCAGGAGGGCCGGGTGCAGTCCGTACGCGGTGGCGTCGTCGGTGCCCGCCGGGAGGACGGCCTCGGCGAAGACGGTCCCGCCGCGCGTCCAGGCCGCCTGCAGGGTGCCGGACGGCGGGGGCGTGACGGCGGTGGCGTCCTGGGGCGGCCAAGTGGTGGCGCCGAAGTCGGTGACGCGCTCGCCCGTGGTCAGGACGCCGGTGGCGTGCTGCGTCCAGTTCTGGTCGGGGGCGTCGGCCTGCTGGGTGTGGACGGTGACCGGGCGGGCGCCGGTGGCGTCGGCGGCGCCGACCCACACCTGCAGCAGGACCGAGCCGTCGGCGGGGAGGTGCAGGGGGGCGTCGTGGCGGAGCTCGGTGACGCGGTCGCAGCCGACCTGGTCGCCGGCGCGCAGGACCAGTTCGAGGAACGCGGATTCGGGCAGGATGCCGCCGCCCACGAGCTGGGGGTGGGTGAGAGCGGACAGGCGGCTGGTGCACAGCACGCCGTCGAGGCCGGCGACGGCGACCGCGGCGCCGAGCAGCGGGTGCCCGGCGGGCGTGAGGCCGGCGGCGGAGACGTCGCCCACCTGCGGGGTGGGCCTGGGCCAGTACCGCTCGTGCTGGAAGGGGTAGGTGGGGACGTCCACGCGGCGGGCGCCGGTGCCGTCGAACCACGCGGCCCAGTCGACGGCGACGCCGGTGACGTGCAGCCGGGCGAGCGCGGTGAGCAGGGAGCGTTCCTCGGCGCGGTGCCTGCGCAGGGCGGGGACGCACAGTGCAGTGCGGTCGAGGGCGTCGAGGTTCTGCTGGGCCATGGCGGTCAGAACGCCGTCGGGGCCGAGTTCGAGGAAGACGCCGGCGCCTTCGGCGGCGAGGGTACGGATGCCGTCGGCGAAGCGGACGGTCTCGCGCACGTGCCGTACCCAGTAGTCCGCGGAGCCGATGAGCTCCGCCGGGGCGAGCTCACCCGTCACGTTGGACACCACGGGAATCCGCGGCGCCGCATACGCCAGCCCCTCGGCCACCCGCCGGAACTCCTCCAGCATCGGCTCCATCAACACCGAGTGGAAAGCGTGGCTCACCGCGAGCCGCTGGGTGCGCCGGCCCTGTGCGGCGAAGTGTTCGGCGATGCGCGGTACGGCCGTCTCGTCGCCGGCAACGACGACGGCGTCCGGCCCGTTGACGGCGGCGAGGCAGGCGCCCTCGGTGAGCCGTGCCCGGACCTCCTCCTCGGAGGCCTGCACGGCCACCATCGCACCACCGGACGGCAGCGCATCCATCAACCGGGCCCGCGCCGCGACGAGAACGCACGCGTCCTCCAGCGACAGCACCCCCGCCACATGGGCAGCGGCGATCTCGCCCACCGAATGACCGGCCACGAAATCAGGGGTCACACCCCACGACTCCACCAGCCGGAACAGCGCCACCTCGAAGGCGAACAACGCGGGCTGGGCGTAGCCGGTGCGGTCGAGCAGGGCCGCGTCGCCGTCGGCCGCGAACATCACCTCGCGCAGGGGGCGGTCGAGCCGGGCGTCGAGCAGGCCGGTGATCTCGTCCAGGGCCCGGGCGAAGGCGGGGTGACGGACGTACAGCTCCCGGCCCATGCCTGCGCGCTGCGCGCCCTGACCGGTGAACAGCACGGCCAGCGGGCCGACGGGCGAGGCCGCGCGGGCCCGGGCGGCCTCCGACAGGCCTCCGTCGGGGCCCGCGAGCAGGACGGCACGGTGGTCGAGGAGCGACCGGCCGGAGGCGAGCGAGTGGCCGACGTCGAGGGGCCGGGCCTGGCCGTCCGCGAGCGCGGTGACGCGCTCGACCTGGGCGTCGAGGGCCTGTTCCGTCTTGGCGGAGAGGATCCAGGGCACGATGCCGGGGGCGAGGGCGGGCGGTTCCGGCTCCGGGGCGGGCTCGGCCTGTTCCAGGACGACGTGGGCGTTGGTGCCGCTGATGCCGAAGGACGAGACGCCCGCCCGGCGGGGGCGACCGGCCTCGGGCCACGGCGTGGACTCGGTCAGCAGTTCCACCGCTCCCCCGGTCCAGTCCACGTGCGTGGACGGGCGCTCCGCGTGCAGCGTGCGCGGCAGGACGCCGTGCCGCATCGCCATGACCATCTTGATGACCCCGGCGACGCCGGCGGCGGCCTGCGTGTGGCCGATGTTGGACTTGATCGAGCCGAGCAGCAGCGGCCGGCCGGCCTCGCGGCCCTGCCCGTAGGTGGCCAGCAGGGCCCGGGCCTCGATGGGGTCGCCGAGCGGGGTGCCGGTGCCGTGGCCCTCGACGGCGTCGACGTCGGCGGGCGCCAGGCCGGCGTTGTGCAGGGCGCGCCGGATGACGCGCTGCTGGGCGGGGCCGCTGGGGGCGGTGAAGCCGTTGGAGGCGCCGTCCTGCCCCACGGCCGAGCCGCGGACGACGGCGAGGACGGGGTGGCCGTTGCGGCGGGCGTCGGAGAGGCGTTCGACGAGGAGGACGCCGACGCCCTCGGCCCAGCCGGTGCCGTCGGCGTCGTCGGCGTAGGCCTTGCAGCGGCCGTCGGCCGCGAGCCCGCCCTGGCGGCTGAACTCCATGAGGGAGCCCGGCGAGGACATGACGTTGACGCCGCCGACGAGGGCCAGGGAGCACTCGCCGGCCCGCAGGGCCTGCACGGCCGAGTGCAGGGCCACCAGCGAGGAGGAGCAGGCGGTGTCGACGGTGACGGCCGGGCCCTCCAGGCCCAGGGTGTAGGACAGGCGGCCGGAGGTGGCGCTGGCGGCGATGCCGGTGCCGATGTCGCCGGTGGCGTCGGCCAGGGAGCGCACGAGCAGGTAGGCGTAGTCCTGGCCGTTGGTGCCGACGAAGACGCCGGTCTGGCTGCCGCGCAGGCCCGCCGGGTCGATGCCGGCGCGTTCGATGGCCTCCCAGGAGGTCTCCAGCAGCAGGCGCTGCTGGGGGTCCATGGTGACGGCCTCGCGCGGGGAGATGCCGAAGAACGCGGCGTCGAAGCCGGCGGCGTCGTCCAGGAAGCCGCCTTCCTGGCTGACGCTGTTGCCGCGCTTGTCGACCCCGGCCTCCTTCAGGGCGGCCAGGTCCCAGCCGCGGTCGGTGGGGAAGCCGGAGATGGCGTCGGTGCCGGTGGCGACGAGGTCCCACAGGTCCTCGGGCGAGTCGACGCCGCCGGGGTAGCGGCAGCTCATGCCGATGACGGCGACGGGCTCGGTGGCGGCGGCGACGAGCGTGCGGTTCTGCCGGCGCAGGTGCTCGGCCTCTTTGAGCGAGGCACGGAGAGCTTCGACAACTTTTTCGCTGGGCGTGGTCATGGTCCGCTCTTTCGACTCTCGCTCCGTCAGTCCCGCGTCTCGGTGGTGGTGCCGTCCATGGCCGCGCGCACCAGGGCGTCGACGTCCATGGCGTCGATCGATTCCTCGTAGGCGCCGGTGGTGCTCTGCTCCGTGGTGTCCTCGCCGGAGGCCGCCATGTCGGCGGCGAGCTTCATCAGGGGTTCGAGGACGCCCGCCTCCCTCAGCCGGGCGAGGGGGACGGAGGCGAGCAGGGCGCGCAGGCCGGCCTGGTCGAGGTCGGCGTCGCCGGCCGTCGTCGCCGTGTCCTCGCCGTCGTCGGGGAGGACGAGCCGCAGGACGTGTTCGGCCAGGTCCACCGGGGTGGGGTGGTCGAAGACGAGCGTGGCGGCCAGCTCCAGGCCGGTGGCGGCGCCGAGCTGGTTGCGCAGCTCGACCGCGGCGAGGGAGTCGAAGCCCAGGTCGCGGAAGGCCCGGTCGGCCCCGACGGCGTCGGCGCCGGGGTGGCCGAGGACGGCCGCGGCCCGTTCACGTACCAGCTGCAGGACGGTCTCGCGGCGGCGGGCGGCGGGCAGGTCCGCCAGGTGCCGGCGCAGGTCGTCGCCGCCGGCGGCGCCGGCTGCTGCGTCCGCCGGCTCCGGGGTGGCCGGGGCGAGGTCGGCGAGCAGCGGGCTGGGCCGTACGGAGGTGAAGGCGGCGGCGAACCGGGTGGGTTCGACGTCGGCGACGACCTGGACCGGCCGGGTGTCGGCGACCGCGTGGCGCAGGGCCTGCGCCGCGAGGGCGGGGTCCAGGGGCCGGACGCCGGTGCGGCGGGCCGCGGCGGCGGCCCGGGGGTCGGCGGCCATGCCGCCGCCGTCCCAGGCGCCCCAGGCGATGGCGGTGGCGGCCAGGCCGTGGGCGCGGCGGTGCTCGGCGAGCGCCTCCAGGACGGCGTTGGCGGCGGCGTAGCCGCCCTGGCCGGGGTTGCCGACGGTGGCGGAGGCCGACGAGAACAGGACGAAGGCCTGCAGGTCGTGCTCGCGCGTCAGGTCGTGCAGGGCGAGGGCGGAGGCGGCCTTGGCCCGGTGGACGGCGTCCAGGCGCTCGGGGGTCAGGCCGTCGACGACGCCGTCGTCGACGATGCCGGCGCTGTGCACGACGGCGGTCAGGGGTGCGTCGGCGGGGATGCCGGCCAGGAGGGCGGCGAGCGCCTCGCGGTCGGTGACGTCGCAGGCGGCGACGGTCACCTTGGCGCCGAGCTCCAGGAGTTCGGCGCGCAGGGCCTCGGCGCCGGGCGCGTCGGGGCCGCGGCGGCTGACGAGGAGCAGGTGCGCGGCGCCGGCCCGGGCCAGGTCGCGGGCCACGTGGGCGCCGAGGGCGCCGGTGCCGCCGGTGACCAGGACGGTGCCGGTGGGCTGCCAAGCGGGGGCGTCGTCGCCGGCGGGCAGGGGGGTCAGCCGCCTGCCGTGGGCGCCGGTGGGCCGGACGGCGATCTGGTCCTCGCCCGCGGGGTCGGCCAGGACGCCGCCGAAGCGGGCGGCGGTGCGCTCGTCGAGGACGGCGGGCAGGTCGATCAGACCGCCCCAGCGCCGGGGGTGTTCGAGGGCGGTGACCCGGCCCAGGCCCCAGACGGCGGCCTGGGCGGTGCCGGGGACGTCCTCGGTCGGGGTGACGGCGACCGCGCCGCGGGTGACGCACCACAGCGGCGCGTCGATCGCGGCGTCGCCCAGGGCCTGGACGAGGACGGCGGTCAGGGCCAGGCCCGCGGGGGCGGCGCCGTCGGCCACCGGGCGGTCGGCGAGGGCGAGCAGCGAGACGACGCCGGTGAACGTGCCGTGGGCGGCGGCGTGGTCGCGCAGGGCCGCGGCGAGTTCGGCGCGTCCGGTGCCGGCGGCCACGCCCAGGCGTACGGCCGCGGCGCCCAGGGGGCGCAGGGCGTCGGCGGCCCAGGGGTCCTCGGCGTGGTCGGCCGGGAGGACGGCGAGCCAGGTGCCGGCCGGGCGGGCGGGCCCGGCCGCCGGGAGCGGCTTCCAGGTGATCTGCTGCCGCCAGCCGTCGATCGTGGCCCGGTCGCTGCTGCGGCGGCGCCAGTCGGCGAGGGCGGGCAGGACCTTGGCGAGGGCCTCGCCGTCGACGTCGAGGGTGGATTCGAGGGCGGTGAGGTCCTGGTCGCGTACGGCGGTCCAGAAGCCCTCGTCCCGGCCGCCCGTGGCGGCGGGGGTGGGGGCCGGCCGGTGGTCGGGCCAGAACCGCTGGTGCTGGAAGGGGTAGGTGGGCAGGTCCACGCGGCGGGCGGCGGGGCCGGCCAGGGCCTCCCAGCGCAGCGGGGCGCCGTCGACGTGGAGCCGGGCCAGGGCGGTCATCAGGGACGTCTGCTCGTCGCGGTCCTTGCGCAGGACGGGGATCGCCGGTGCCGTCGAGCCGTCGGCGTCGAGGGTCTCCCGGGCGAGGGCGCACAGCACCCCGTCGGGGCCGAGTTCGGCGAACGCACTCACGCCGCGGCCGGCGAGGGCGGCGATGCCGGCGCCGAAGCGTACGGCCTCGCGCACGTGGCGCACCCAGTACTCGGGGCTGCGCAGCTCGTCCTCGCTCGCCACGTCGCCGGTGACGTTGGACACGACGGGGATCGTGGGGGCGGCGTAGGTCACGCTGCCGGCCACGCGCCGGAAGTCCTCGAGAATGGCGTCCATGTGCAGCGAGTGAAATGCATGGCTGACCCGCAAACGCCTAGTCTTGCGGCCGTCCGCGGCGAACGCCGCGGCGAGGGCGAGGACGGCGTCCTCGTCGCCGGAGACGACCACGGACTGCGGGCCGTTGACGGCCGCGATGTCCACGCCCTCGGTGAGGGCGGCGAGGACCTCGGCCTCGGTGGCCTGCAGGGCGGCCATGGCACCGCCGGCGGGCAGCGCCCGCATCAGCCGGGCCCGGGCGGCGACGAGGCGGCAGGCGTCCTCCAGGGACAGCACGCCGGCGACGTGGGCGGCCGCGATCTCGCCGATCGAGTGGCCGGCGACGAAGTCCGGGCGCAGCCCGGCGGATTCGGCGAGGCGGAAGAGGGCCACTTCGAGGGCGAACAGCGCGGGCTGGGTGTACCCGGTGTCGTCCAGCAGCGTCCCGGCGTCCGCACTGTCGTCGAACATCACCTCGCGCAGCGGTCGTTCCAGCTCCGCGTCGAAGTGCGCGGTCACCGCGTCGAGTGCCTCGGCGAAGACCGGCTGGCGGGCGTACAGCTGCCGTCCCGTGCCGGGGCGTTGCGAGCCCTGACCGGAGAAGAGGAACGCCAGCTTCCCGCCGCGTGCGGCGGCCGTGCCCCGGACGACGTGGGGCGTGCTGCGCCCGTCGGCGAGCGCCTCGAGACCCTGCAGGAGCTCGGCGCGGTCGCAGGTGACGACGGCTGCGCGGTGCTCGAAGGCCGAGCGGGTGGTGGCCAGCGACAGGGCGAGGTCGGCGGTGGTCAGTTCGGGGCGGGCGGCCGCGTGGGCGTACAGGCGGGCGGCCTGGGCGCGCAGGGCCTGCGGCGTGGCGGCCGACAGCGGTACGGGGACGGTCACCGGCTCGGCGGGAGCCTGCGATGCGGGCTGCTCGACGGGGCGTTCGCCGGTGTCGGGCTGTTCGATGATGACGTGGGCGTTGGTGCCGCTGGCGCCGAAGGCGGAGATGCCGGCCCGGCGCGGGCGGTCGGTCGCGGGCCACTCAGTGCGCTCGGTGAGCAGGCGCACGGCGCCGGCCGTCCAGTCGACGTGCTGCGAGGGCCGGTCGGCGTGCAGCGTACGGGGCAGGACGCCGTGCCGCATCGCCTGGACCATCTTGATGACGCCCGCGACGCCGGCGGCGGCCTGCGTGTGGCCGATGTTGGACTTCAGCGAGCCGAGCAGCAGGGGCCGTTCGGCGGGCCGGTCCTGGCCGTAGGTGGCCAGCAGGGCCTGCGCCTCGATCGGGTCGCCCAGTGTCGTACCGGTGCCGTGCGCCTCGACGGCGTCGACGTCCGCGGCACTCAGGCCGGCGGTGGCCAGGGCCCGGCGGATGACGCGGCGCTGGGAGGGGCCGTTGGGGGCGGTCAGGCCGTTGGAGGCACCGTCCTGGTTGACGGCGGAGCCGCGCAGGACGGCGAGGACCTCATGGCCGTTGCGGCGGGCGTCGGAGAGGCGTTCGAGGACGAGCATGCCCACGCCCTCCGACCAGCCGGTGCCGTCGGCGGCGTCGGAGAACGCCTTGCAGCGGCCGTCCGGGGACAGGGCGCCCATCTCGCCGAACTCCACGAAGTTCACCGGCGTGGACATCACCGTCACTCCGCCCGCGAGGGCGAGGGAGCACTCCCCCGCCCGCAGGGCCTGGGCGGCCAGGTGCAGTGCCACCAGCGAGGAGGAGCAGGCGGTGTCGACGCTGACGGAGGGGCCTTCGAGGCCGAAGGTGTAGGACAGGCGGCCGGAGAGGAGGCTGGCCGACTGGGCGGTCTGGGCGTGGCCGAGCTGGCCGGCCTCCGTCCGGTAGTCGCCGGTGCCGCCGCCGACGAAGACGCCGGTGTCGCCGCCGCGCAGGGCGGCCGGGTCGACGCCGGTGCGCTCCAGCGCCTCCCAGGCGGCCTCCAGGACCAGGCGCTGCTGCGGGTCCATCACCATGGCCTCGCGCGGGGAGATCCCGAAGAAGCCGGGGTCGAAGTCGGCGACGTCGTAGAGGAAGCCGCCCTCCCCGGTGACGCTGCGGCCGCGGCCGTCGCGGTCGCCGCTGCGCAGCCGTGCGAGGTCCCAGCCGCGGTCGGCGGGGAAGGCGCCGATGGCGTCGGTCCCGGCCGTCACCAGCTCCCACAGGTCCTCGGGCGAGCGGACGCCGCCCGGGTAGCGGCAGCTCATGCCGACGATGACGACGGGGTCGTCCGAGGCGGCCGCGGCGTACGGGACGGGGGCGGCGTGCTCGGGGCCGGTGTCGCCGAGGAGTTCGGCCCGCAGGTGGGCGGCGAGGCCCTCGGCCGTGGGGTAGTCGAACACCAGGGTGGCCGGCAGGGTCAGGCCGGTGGCGGTGCCGAGCCGGTTGCGCAGGTCGACGGCGGTCAGCGAGTCGAAGCCGAGGTCGCGGAAGGCCAGGTGCGCGGGCACGGCGTGGGCGTCGGGGAAACCGAGGACGCCGGCCGCCTCGGTGCGGACGATCTCCAGCAGGGCCTCAGCCTGCCCGGCGGCCGCCAGCGGCCGCAGGCGCTCGCGCAGGGCCGCGGCCGTGCCGGCCGTGGCCTCGCCGCCCTCCGGGGCGTCGGCGAGGGCCCGGTGGGCCTCGGGCAGTTCGGCGAACAGCCGGCTGGGACGGGTACGGGTGAAGGCCGGTGCGAAGCGGTCCCACACGACGTCGGCCACGGTCACCGCGGCCTCACCGGTGTCCAGGGACCGGGCGAGGGCGGCGAGCGCCCGCTCGGCGTCCAGCGGCGGCAGGCCGTTGGCCCGCAGGTGGGTGGTCAGGCCGTCGGGGGCGGTGTCCGCCCAGGCGGCCCACGCCACGCTCAGGGCGGGCGTGCCCGCGGCGCGGCGCTGCAGTGCGTGGGCGTCCAGCCAGGCGCCCGCGGCGGCCCCGGCGCCCTGGCCGCTGACGCCCCAGACGGCGGCGATGGAGGAGAACAGGACGTACGCCTGCAGGGTGTGCCCCTCGCCCAGGGCCGCGAGCAGCGCGGCGTCCAGGGCCTCGACGTCCTCGCGAACGGCAACCGGGTCGTGTGCGGCGGTGTTCTCACCGGTGTGCAGCACTGCGGTCAGCGGCAGGTCGGCAGGGAGCGCCGCGAGGGCGGCGACAAGGGGCTCGCGGTCGGTGAGGGGGCAGGTGAGCAGGGTGAGTTCGGTGCCGAGTGCGGCGAGGTCCGTCCGCAGGGCGGCCGCCTCCGGCGCGGTGGCGCCGGTCAGCAGGACGTGCCCGGCCCCGTTGCGGGCGAGCCAGCGGGCGACGTGGCCGGCGAAGCCGGTGACGGCGCCGGTGACGAGCACGGTGCCGGTGGGCTGCCAGGGCGCGGCCTGTGCGTCGGCGGTGGCCCGCACGAGGCGGCGGGCGAAGGCGCCGGAGGGGCGCAGCGCCACCTGGTCCTCGCCGGTGGTGCCGGCCAGGACCGCGCGGAGCCGGTCGGCGGTGCGCCGGTCCACGGTGGCGGGTGCGTCGATCAGGCCGCCCCAGCGGTCGGGGTGTTCGAGGGCGGTGACGCGGCCCAGGCCCCAGACGGCGGCCTGGGTGGCGTCGGTGACCGGTTCGCTGCGGCCGGTGGAGACACCGCCGCGGGTCAGGCACCACAGGGGCGCGTCGATGCCGGCGTCGGCCAGGGCGCGGACGGCGACGTCGGGGCGGGCCGGGCCGTCGAGGGTGCCGCCGGTGGCGAGCAGGGACAGCACGCCGGCGAAGCCGCCGTGGTCCGCGGCGAGAGCCGTCAGGCGTCCGGCGAGGGCCGCCGTGTCGGCGGGGTCGGTCTCGACGAGCACGGCGTCGGTGCCGAGGGCCCCGGTGACCGCGGCCGTCCACGGGTCGTCGGCGGTGCCGGCGGGGAGCAGGGCCAGCCAGGTGCCGGCCGGTGCGGCGGCGGGCGCGGCGGTCAGCGGCTTCCAGGTGACGGTGTAGCGCAGGTGGTCGGCCTCGGCCTGGGCGGTGCGCCGGCGGCGCCAGGCGGACAGGGCGGGGACGAGTGCGGACAGGGAGGTGTCGTCGAGGCCGAGGGCGTCGGCCAGGGCGGGGGTGTCCGCGCGCTCGACCGCGGCCCAGAACTCCGCGTCGGCGGGGTCGGTGCCGGCAGGTGCGGCGGGGGCCTTCTCCGGCCAGTACCACTGGCGCTGGAAGGGGTAGGTGGGCAGGTCGACGCGCCGGGCACCCGTACCGGCGTACCAGGCGGCCCAGTCGACGTCGACGCCGGCGACGTGCAGGTGGGCGAGGGCGATGAGCAGGGCGGTGTCCTCGTCGCGGTCCTTGCGCAGTGCGGGGACGGCGACCGGCTGCTGCTCGGGGTCGAGGGTGAGCTGGGCGAGGGCGGTGAGGGTGCCGTCGGGGCCCAGTTCGAGGAAGGCGGTGGCGCCTTCCGCGGCGAGGGTGCGGATGCCGTCGGCGAAGCGGACGGTCTCGCGCACGTGCCGCACCCAGTACTCGGGCGAGCAGACCAGGCCGGCGTCGGCGAGGCCGCCGGTGACGTTGGAGACCAGCGGGATCCGCGGGGCGGCGTACGTCAGCTGCTCGGCCACCTGCCGGAAGCCGTCGAGCATCGGTTCCATCAGCGCCGAGTGGAAGGCGTGACTGACCTTCAGGCGCCGGGACTTCAGCCCCTCGGCGGCCCGCAGGACGGCGGACTCCTCGCCGGAGATCACCACGGAGGCCGGGCCGTTGACGGCTGCGATGCAGACGCCCTCGGCGAGGCGGGCGGTCATCTCCTCCTCGGTCGCCTGGACGGCGACCATGGCACCGCCGGCGGGCAGCGCGTCCATCAGCCGTGCCCGGGCGGCGACCAGCCGGCAGGCGTCCTCCAGGGACAGCACTCCGGCGACGTGGGCCGCGGCGATCTCACCGACCGAGTGGCCGGCCACGAAGCCGGGGGTGACGCCCCAGGACTCGATCAGCCGGAACAGGGCCACTTCGAGGGCGAACAGGGCGGGCTGGGTGAAGCCCGTCTCGTCGAGGCCGTCCGCCTCGCCGTTCATCACCTGCCGCAGGGGCCGGGTCAGTTCGGGGTCGAGGTGGGCCGTGACCTCGTCCAGGGCCGCGGCGAAGACCGGGTGCCGCTCGTACAGCTCCCGGCCCGCGCCGGCGCGCTGTGCGCCCTGGCCGGAGAAGAGCACCGCCGGTCCGCCGGGGATCTCCCGGGCGATGCCGCGGGCGAGTTCGGTGATCCGCTCGCCGTCGGCGAGCAGGACGGCGCGGTGGGCGAAGGCCGCCCGGCCCGTGGCCAGGGAGTGGCCCACGTCCAGCGGGGACACGCCGGTGAGCGCGGTGATCCGCTCGGCCTGGGCGGCCAGCGCGGCCTCGGTCCGGGCGGAGACGACCCACGGCACGGCGGCCGGTGCGGGGCGCGAGGCGCCCGGTGCCTCGGGCGCGTCGGGGGCCTGTTCGACGATGACGTGGGCGTTGGTGCCGCTCACGCCGAACGCGGAGACGCCCGCCCGGCGCGGGCGGTCGGCCGCCGGCCAGGACCGCTCCTCGGTGACGAGCGCGACACTGCCCGCCGACCAGTCGACGTGCGAGGACGGCGTCCCGGCGTGCAGGGTGCGCGGCACGACGCCCCGGCGCATGGCCAGGATCATCTTGATGACGCCGGCGACACCGGCGGCGGCCTGCGTGTGGCCGAGGTTGGACTTCACCGCGCCGAGCAGCAGCGGCCGCCCGGCCTCGCGGCCTTGCCCGTAGGCGGCCATCAGGGCGTGCGCCTCGATGGGGTCGCCCAGGGTGGTGCCGGTGCCGTGCGCCTCGACGGCGTCGACGTCGGCGGGCCGCAGCCGGCCGTCGGCCAGGGCCTGGCGGATGACCCGCTGCTGGGCGCGCCCGTTGGGCGCGGTCAGGCCGTTGGAGGCGCCGTCCTGGTTGACGGCCGAGCCGCGGATCACCGCGAGGACCTCGTGGCCGTTGCGGCGCGCGTCGGACAGGCGCTCCAGGACGAGCACGCCCACGCCCTCCGACCAGCTGGTGCCGTCGGCGGTGTCCGAGAAGGCCTTGCAGCGGCCGTCGGGGGCCAGGCCGCCCTGCGCCGTGAACTCGGCGAAGGCGTCCGGGCTGGACATGACGGACACGCCGCCGGCGAGCGCGAGCGAGCACTCGCCGGAGCGCAGGGAGGCGGCCGCCATGTGCAGGGCCACCAGGGAGGAGGAACAGGCGGTGTCGACGGTCACCGCGGGGCCCTCCAGGCCCAGGGTGTACGACAGGCGGCCCGACATGACGCTGGCGGTGGTGCCGGTGGCGACGTGGCCGCGCACATCGGCGGTGCCGGTGCGCAGCACGGTGGCGTAGTCCTGGCCGTTGGTGCCGACGAAGACGCCGGTGCGGGAGCCGCGCAGCGAGGTCGGGTCGATGCCGGCGCGCTCGAAGACCTCCCACGTGGTCTCCAGCAGCAGGCGCTGCTGCGGGTCCATGGCCAGGGCCTCGCGCGGCGAGATGCCGAAGAACGTGGCGTCGAAAAGGCCGACGCCGTCGAGGAAGCCGCCTTCGAGGGTGGCCGATCCGCCGCGGGCGAGGTGCTCCAGGTCCCAGCCGCGGTCGGCGGGGAAGGCGCCGATGGCGTCCTCGCCGCGGGCGAGCAGCTGCCAGAGGTCCTCGGGGGAGGCGATGCCGCCGGGGAAGCGGCAGCTCATGCCGACCACGACGACGGGGTCGTCGGCGGTGCCGGTCGCGGCGGCCGGGGCGGGGGCGGCCGCCTCGGGCAGCGTGCCCAGCAGTTCGGCGAGCAGGAAGTCGGCGAGGGCGAGCGGGGTGGGGTAGTCGTAGACGAGGGTCGCCGGCAGGCGCAGGCCGGTGGTGGCGGTGAGGCTGTTGCGCAGTTCGACGATGGTCAGCGAGTCGAAGCCGAGGTCGGTGAAGGGCTGGTCGGCGCCGACGGTCTCGCCGCCGGAGTGGCCGAGGACGGCGGCGACGTGGCCGCGCAGCAGGTCCAGGACGAAGCGGGGCCGGGCGGACTCGGCGAGGCCGGCGAGCTGCGCGCGCAGCGCCCCGGCCGCGTCGCCGGACTGCGGGGCGTGCGCGGTGGCGGCCTGCGGTGCGGCGGGCCGGCGCAGTTCGGGCAGGTCGGCGATCAGCGGGTTCGGGCGGGAGCGGGCGAAGACGCCGGCGTACCGCTCCCAGTCGACGTCCGCGACGGTCACGGCGGTGTCGTCGTGCTCGAGGGCGTGCCGCAGTGCGGTCAGGGCGGTGGCGGGGGCCATGGGCGTGAAGCCGCCGCGCCGTACGCGGGTGTCGACCCCGGCCGCCCCGGCCATGCCGGCCTCGGCCCAGGGGCCCCACGCGAGCGCGGTGGCGGGCAGGCCGAGGGCGCGGCGGTGGGCGGCGAAGGCGTCGAGGAAGGCGTTGGCGGCGGCGTAGTTGCCCTGGCCGGGCGCGCCGAGGGTGCCGGCGGTGGAGGAGAACAGGACGAACGCGGCCAGGTCGTGGTCGTGCGTCAGCTCGTGCAGGACGCGCGTGGCGGTGACCTTGGCGCGCAGGACGGCCGTGAACTTCTGCGGCGTCAGGGCGTCGACGACGCCGTCGTCGACGGTGCCGGCGGTGTGGAAGACGGCGGTGAGCGGGCGGTCTTCGGGCACGGCGGCCAGGACGGCGGCGAGCGCGTCGCGGTCGGCGACGTCGCAGGCGGCGAGGGTCGCCTCGGTGCCGAGCGCGGCCAGTTCGGCGCGCAGTTCGCCGGCTCCGGGGGCGTCGGGGCCGCTGCGGCTGACGAGCAGCAGGTGCTCGGCCCCGTGCTCGGCGAGCCAGCGGGCCACGTGGCCGCCCAGGGCGCCGGTGCCGCCGGTGACCAGCACGGTGCCGGTGGGCGTGTACGGGCGGGCCGGGCGCGCCGGTACGGGGTGGTGGGCCAGGCGTCGGGCGTAGACGGCGGTGCCGCGCAGCGCCAGCTGGTTCTCCTCCCCCGCCCCGGCCAGGACGCCGGTGAAGCGGCGCAGGGTGGCGGCGTCGGGGTCGGCGGGCAGGTCGACGAGCCCGCCGAAGCGCTCGGGGTGTTCGAGGCCGACGACGCGGCCCAGCCCCCAGACGGCGGCCTGGAGCGGCGAGGCGCCGGCCTCGGCGCGCCCGACGGACACGGCGGCACGGGTGGCGCACCACAGCGGCGCGTCGATCCCGGCATCGCCGAGGGCCTGGACGGCGGCGAGGGTGAGGAGCAGCCCGGAGGGCAGGTCGGTGTCCCCGTCGGCGGAGGGTTCCGCGGTGTCGGAGGCGGTCCGGGCGGCGGGCACGCCGTCGGGCAGGTCCGTGGCGCGGATCGGGGTCTCGTCCAGTGCCAGCAGGGACAGCACGCCGCTGATGCCGGCCGGCACCTCGCGCAGGCGGGCCGTGAGCTGCTCGCGGTCGTGTGCGGTGACCTCGATGCGTACCGTTTCGGTGCCCAGGGCGCCGGTGACCGTCTCCGCCCAGGCCCGGTCGGATCCGGTGAGGCCGGCGGGGGTGAGCACCAGCCAGGTGCCGGTCGCGGTGGCGGCGGGCAGGCCGGTCAGCGGCTTCCACGTGATGCGGTAGCGCCAGTCGGCCGCGGCGGTCTCCGTGCGGCGCCGGCGGCGCCAGGAGGACAGGGCGGGCACGACGGTGGTGAGCGTGGCGTCGTCGAGGTCCAGGGAGGCGCCCAGGGCGGGCAGGTCCCGGCGTTCGACGGCGGACCAGAACTCGGCGTCGGCGGCGTCGACCGGGGCCGGGGCCGCCGGGGCGCCGGCCGGGGCCTCGGGCCAGTAGCGGCGGCGCTGGAAGGGGTAGGTGGGCAGGTCGACGCGGCGGGTGCCGGTGCCGGCGAAGACGGCCGCCCAGTCGGGGCGTACGCCGCCGTGGACGTACAGCCGGGCCAGGGCCGCCATGGCGGCCTGCGCCTCGGGCTGGTCGCGGCGCTGGACGGGGACGGCGACGACGGTCGCCGTGTCCTCGCCGGCGCTCTCGGGGACGGTGCCGGTCAGCACGGCGTCGGGGCCGAGTTCGAGGAAGGCGGTCACGCCGTGGTCGGCGAGGTGGCGTACGGCGTCGGCGAAGCGCACGGTGGCGCGGACCTGGCGGGTCCAGTAGGCGGGCGTGGTGAGTTCGCCGGTGACGGCGAGGGTGCCGGTGACGGTGGAGACGATGGGGACGACGGGCTCGCGGTAGGTGACGCCGGCGGCGACGCGGGCGAAGTCGTCGAGCATGGCGTCCATGCGGGGCGAGTGGAAGGCATGGCTGACCGTCAGGCGCCGGGTGCGCCGGCCCTGGTCGGCGAAGTGCGCGGCGACGGCGAGGACGGTGTCCTCGTCACCGGCGATCACGACGGAGCCGGGGGCGTTGACGGCGGCGATGCCGGCCTCTGCCTGCCGCCCGTCGAGCAGGGGCAGGACCTCCTCCTCGGTCGCCTGGACGGCGACCATGGCCCCGCCGCGCGGGAGGGCGGCCATGAGGCGGCCGCGGGCGGCGACGAGGGTGCAGGCGTCCTCCAGGGAGAGCACGCCGGCGACATGGGCTGCGGCGTATTCGCCGATGGAGTGCCCGGCGAGGTAGTCGGGCTTCAGGCCCCACGATGCGGCGAGCCGGTAGAGGGCCACCTCGTGGGCGAAGAGGGCGGGCTGGGTGTAGGCGGTGTCGTCCAGCAGCTCCCCGCCGTCGGCCATGACCTCGCGCAGGGGGCGGTCGAGGTCGAGGTCGAAGCGGGCGAGGACGGCGTCGAGGGCCTCGGCGTAGACCGGGTAGCGCTCGTAGAGCTCCCGGCCCATGCCCGGGCGCTGGCTGCCCTGGCCGGTGAAGAGGAAGGCCAGGCGGCCGCCGGCGGGGCGGCCGGTGAGCAGCGCGGCGTCGGGGGTGCCGGTGTGCAGGGCCGTCAGCGCCCGCAGGAGGGTGTCGTGGTCGGCGGTGACGACGGCGGCGCGGTGGTCGAGGGCCGCACGGGTGGTGGCCAGGGAGCGGGCCAGGTCGGCGGCCGGCAGGGCGGGGTGCTGCCGTACGAGGTCCAGCAGCCGGGCCGCCTGCTCGCGCAGGGCGTCCTCGGTGCGGGCGGACAGCACGAGCGGCACGGCGGCGGGCGGCTGCCCGGTGGCCTCGGTGGTCGCGCTCTCCTCGGCGGGGGCCGGGAGTTCGAGGACGGTGTGGACGTTGGTGCCGCTCAGGCCGAAGGAGGACACGCCGGCGCGGCGCGGGCGGCCGGTCTCGGGCCAGGGCTGTTCCTCGGTCAGCAGCCGGATGGCGCCGGAGGCCCAGTCGACGTGGCTGGAGGGCCGGTCGACGTGCAGGGTGCGCGGGACGGTGCCGTGGCGCATGGCCATGACCATCTTGATGACGCTGGCGACGCCGGAGGCCATCTGGGTGTGGCCGATGTTGGACTTCACCGAGCCGAGCAGCAGGGGCCGTTCGGCGTCCCGGTCCTGGCCGTAGGTGGCCAGCAGGGCCTGGGCCTCGATGGGGTCGCCGAGCTTCGTACCGGTGCCGTGGCCGTCGACGACGTCCACGTCGGCGGCGGTGACGCCCGCGTTGGCCAGTGCCTGGCGGATGACGCGCTGCTGGGAGGGGCCGTTGGGGGCGGTGAGCCCGTTGGAGGCGCCGTCCTGGTTGACGGCCGAGCCGCGCACGACGGCGAGGACCTGGTGGCCGTTACGACGCGCGTCGGAGAGGCGCTCCAGCAGGACAAGGCCGACGCCTTCGGCCAGGCTCATGCCGTCGGCGGCCTCGGCGTACGCCTTGCAGCGGCCGTCGGCGGCCATGGCGCGCTGGCGGCTGAAGCCGACGAAGGCGCTGGGGGTGGCCATGACGGACACGCCGCCGGCGAGGGCGAGGGCGGATTCGCCGTTGCGCAGGGACTGGCAGGCCAGGTGCAGGGCGACCAGGGAGGAGGAGCAGGCGGTGTCGAGGGTGACGGCGGGGCCTTCGAAGCCGAAGGTGTAGGACAGGCGGCCGGACAGGACGCTGGAGATGGTGCCGGTGATCAGGTGGCCCTCGTTGCCCTCGGGGGTGGCGGGGCCGGTGGAGTAGTCCTGGTAGCTGGCGCCGATGAAGGTGCCGGTGCGGCTGCCGCGCAGGGCGGCGGGGTCGATGCCGGCGCGTTCCATCGCCTCCCAGGCGGTCTCCAGCAGCAGACGCTGCTGGGGGTCCATGGCGAGGGCCTCGCGCGGGGAGATGCCGAAGAAGGCGGCGTCGAAGTCGGCGACGTCGTGCAGGAATCCGCCGCGGGTGGAGTAGGTGCGGCCGGGGGCATCGGGGTCGGGGTCGTACAGGCCCTCGGTGTCCCAGCCGCGGTCGGCGGGGAATTCGCCGATGGCGTCGCCGCCTGCGGCGACGAGGTCCCACAGCTGCTCGGGGGAGCCGATGCCGCCGGGGTAGCGGCAGCTCATGCCGACGATGGCGATGGGGTCGTCGTCGGATGCGGCACGGGTGTGGGCGGTGGGGGCGTCGGCATCGGTGCCGGCGATCAGTTCGCGCAGGAAGGCGACGAGGGCGAGCGGGTTGGGGTAGTCGAAGACCATGGTGCTCGGCAGGGCGAGCCCGGTGACGTTCGACAGGCGGTTGCGCAGGTCGACGGCGGTCAGGGAGTCGAAGCCGACCTCGCGGAAGGCGCGCTGCCCGGCGAGGACGTCGGGCGAGGCGTGGCCGAGGACGGCGGCGGCCTCGCCGCGGACGAGGTCGAGCAGGACGCGTTCCTGCTCGACGGCGGGCAGGGCGGCGAGGCGGTTGGCGAACTCGCTGTCGGAGCCGGTGGCGGTGGCGCTCTCCTGCTCCAGGCGGGCGACGTCGGGGACGTCCTCGAAGAGGCGGGTGGGGCGCCCGGAGGTGAAGACGGGGTGGTAGCGCTCCCAGTCGACGTCGGCGACCGAGAGCACGGCCTCCTGGTCGTCGAGGGCCTGGCGCAGGCCGGTCAGGGCGGCCTGCGGGTCCATGAAGACCAGGCCGCTGCGGCGGATGGCGCCGGGGTCGACGCGGCCGAGCTTCAGGTCGTCCGCCCAGATGCCCCAGGAGACGGAGGTGGCGCGGGCGCCGCGGGCACGGCGGTGCTCGGCGAGCGCGTTGAGGTAGGCGTTGCCGGCGACGTAGGCGGCGTGGCGGCCGCTGCCCCACATGCCGGCGGTGGAGGAGTAGAGGACGAAGGCGTCGAGCTCGTCCTCGTCCAGGAGTTCGTCGAGCAGTTCGTCCAGGTGGCGGGCGCCGGTGACCTTGGCGTCCACGACCTTGGCGAAGGCCTCCAGGCTCGTCTCCTCCAGGGTGGCGAGCTCGATGACGGCGGCGGTGTGCACGACGGTGCGCAGCATGTGCCCGTCGGCCTTCAGGCCGGTCAGCAGGGCGGCGAGGGCGTCGCGGTCGGTCAGGTCGCAGGCGGCGTGGACGGCGGTGCAGCCGAGCTCGGCGAGTTCGCCGACGAGGTCGCCGGCGCCGGGGGCGTCGGCGCCGCGGCGGCTGACGAGCACGATGTGCTGCGCTCCCTGCCGGGCGAGCCAGCGGGCCAGGTGCGGGGCGAGGGTGCCGGTGCCGCCGGTGATGAGCGTGGTGCCGCGCGGGGTCCAGGTGCCGGCGGAACCGGTGCGGGCGGCCGCGGCACGCACGATACGGCGGGCGAGGACGCCGGAGGGGCGCACGGCGAGCTGGTCCTCGCCGGTGGCGCCGGTCAAGGCGGCGGCCAGGCGTTCGCCGGCCCGGCGGTCGAGATGTTCGGGCAGGTCGACGACGCCGCCGACACGGTGGGGGTGTTCGAGGGCGGCGGTCCAGGTCAGGCCGTGGAGCTGGGCCTGGCCGGGGCGGGTGGGCCGGTCGGCGCGCCCGGTGGAGACGGCGCCGCGGGTCAGCGCCCACAGGGGTGCGTCGGTGCCGGTGTCGCCGAGGGCCTGGATCAGGGCGACGCTCAGGGCGAGGCCGCGGGTCAGGGCCGGGTGGCTCGCGCAGGTGCTCTCGTCGTCGGCGAGCAGGGAGACCACGCCCGCGGGGGCGTCGTCGAGGGCGAGGGCCGTCAGGCGCTCGGCGAGGACGGCGCGGTCCAGGCAGGCGTCGTCGAGGACGAGGGGGTGGACGTGGGCGCCGTGGGCGGTCAGGGCCTCGGTGACGTCGCCGGCGTCGGTGGCCTCGGTGGTGACGAGCAGCCAGGTGCCGGTCAGGGTCGCGGCGGGCAGGCCGGTCAGGGGCTTCCAGGTGGCGCGGTAGCGCCAGGAGTCGACGGCGGACTCCTCGCGGCGGCGCTTGCGCCACTGCGACAGGGCGGGCAGGACGGGGGCCAGGGCGGCGCCGTCGAGGTGCAGCCGGGAGGCGAGGGCGTCGACGTCCTCGTCCTCGACGGCGGCCCAGAAGTCGCCGTCGGCCGCCTCGCCGTCGGCGGTCGCGGTGCGCTGGGCGGGGACGGCCCACAGGTGTTCGCGCTGGAAGGGGTAGGTGGGCAGCGCGACGGGGCGGGCGCCGGTGCCGTCGAGGAGGCGGGCGAGGCCGGTGCGCACGCCGCGGACGAAGGCCTCGGCGAGGGAGGCGAGGAAGCGGTCGGTGCCGTCCTGTTCGCGGCGCAGGGTGCCGAGGGCGACGGCGGGGGTGCCGGCGGCCTCGGCGGTCTCCTGGACGGCCATGGTCAGCACCGGGTGGGAGCTGACCTCGACGAACGCGCGGTGCCCGCTGGCGAGCAGGGTGCGCACGGCCGGCTCGAACTCCACGGTCCGGCGCAGGTTGCGGTACCAGTAGGCGGCATCCAGCGGGGTGTCGTCGTCGAGGAGTTCGCCGGTGACGGTGGACAGGAAGGGCACCTGGGCCGGGCGCGGGTCGAGGGGGGCGAGGTCGGCGAGGAGCTCGTCGTGCAGCAGCTCGACCTGGGCGGAGTGGGAGCCGTAGTCGACGGGGATGCGCTTGGCCCGCACGTCCTGGGCGACGAGTGCGGCCTGGAGGGCGTCCAGCGGCGCCACGGGCCCGGAGACGACGACGGAGCGGGGGCCGTTGACGGCGGCGACGGCCAGGCCCTCGCCGTGGGCGGCCAGGCGCTCGCGCACCTCGGCGACGGGCAGGGGCACGGAGAGCATGCCGCCGGAGCCGGCCAGGACACGGCCGATGGCCCGACTGCGCAGGGCCACGACGCGGGCGCCGTCCTGCAGGGACAGCGCGCCGGCGACGACGGCCGCGGCGATCTCGCCCTGGGAGTGGCCGACGACGGCGTCGGGGGTGACGCCGTGGGCGCGCCACAGGGCGGCGAGGGAGACCATGACGGCCCAGGAGGCGGGCTGGACGACGTCGACGCGCTCCAGGCCGGGCGCCCCCTCGCTCTGCCGCAGGACGTCGGTCAGGGACCAGTCGACGTACGGGGCGAGGGCGGCGGCGCACTCGGCGATGCGCTCGGCGAAGACGGGCGACTCGGCGAGCAGCCGGGCGCCCATGCCGGCCCACTGGGAGCCCTGGCCGGGGAAGACGAAGACGGTCCTGCCGTCGATGTCGGCGGTGCCCTGGACGAGGCCGGGCGCGGAGCGGCCCTCGGCGAGGGCGGCCAGGCCCTCGGGGTGCGGCTCGTCGCCGGTGACGAGGACGACGGCGCGGTGGTCGAAGAGGGTGCGGGCGGTGATCAGGGTGTGGGCGACGTCGAGGGCACGGACCTCGCCGACGGTCTTCAGGTGGTCGGCCAGCCCTGCGGCCCGGGCCCGCAGGGCGCCGGGCGTACGGGCGGAGAGCACCCACGGCACGGTGGCCGGGGGCGCCACGGCGGGGGCCGGGGCCGGCCCGGGGCGGGGGGCCTCCTCCAGGACGGCGTGGGCGTTGGTGCCGCTGATGCCGAAGGAGGAGACGGCGCAGCGGCGGGGCCGCTCGCCGGGGGCCCAGTCGGTGTCCTCGTGCAGCAGGGCGACGGTGCCGGGGCTCCAGTCGACGTGCGAGGAGGGGGTGGCGGCGTGCAGGGTGCGCGGCAGGGTGCCGTGGCGCAGGGCCATGACCATCTTGATGACGCCGGCGACGCCGGCGGCCGACTGGGTGTGGCCGATGTTGGACTTCACGGAGCCGAGCAGCAGGGGTCGCCCGGGGTCGCGGTCCTTGCCGTAGGTGGCGTGCAGGGCCTGGGCCTCGATGGGGTCGCCGAGGGCGGTGCCGGTGCCGTGGGCCTCGACGGCGTCGACGTCGGCCGGCTGGAGGCCGGCGTTGGCGAGGGCCTGGCGGATGACGCGCTGCTGGGCGGGGCCGTTGGGGGCGGTCAGGCCGTTGGAGGCGCCGTCCTGGTTGATGGCGGAGCCGCGGACGACGGCGAGGATCTGGTGGCCGTTGCGGCGGGCGTCGGAGAGGCGTTCGAGGACGAGGATGCCGACGCCCTCGGCGAGGGTCATGCCGTCGGCGCCGTCGGAGAAGGCCTTGCAGCGGCCGTCGCCGGCCAGGGCGCGCTGCTTGCTGAAGGCGATGAAGGGCGCGGGGGTGGTCATGACGGTGGCGCCGCCGGCGAGGGCGAGGGCGGATTCGCCGTTGCGCAGGGACTGGCAGGCCAGGTGCAGGGCGACCAGGGAGGAGGAGCAGGCGGTGTCGACGGTGACGGCCGGGCCCTGCAGGCCGAAGAGGTAGGCCAGGCGGCCGGACAGGACGCTGGGGCTGGTGCCGGTGACGGCGTGGCCGGCGGCGGTGCCGTCGTCGAGGCCGAGTCCGTACTCCTGGTAGGTGGAGCCGATGAAGGTGCCCGTGGCGCTGCCGTGGACGGTCGCCGGGTCGATGCCGGCCTGTTCGAACGCCTCCCAGGTGGTCTCCAGCAGCAGGCGCTGCTGGGGGTCCATGGACAGGGCCTCGCGCGGGGAGATGCCGAAGAAGCCGGCGTCGAACTCGCCCGCGTCGTGCAGGAATCCGCCCTGGGTGGAGTAGCTGGTCCCGGGGTGGTCGGGGTCGGGGTGGTAGAGGCCCTCGGTGTCCCAGCCGCGGCTGGTGGGGAAGTCGCTGATGGCATCCGTGCCGTCGGCGACCATCTGCCAGAACTGCTCGGCGGAGCGCACCCCGCCGGGGAAGCGGCAGCTCATGCCGACGATGGCGATGGGCTCGTCGAAGCCGACCGCCGCGGCCGCGGCGGGGGCGGCGGGGCCGTCGGCGGCGCCGAGGAGTTCGGCGCGCAGGAACCGGGCCAGGGCGACGGGGGTGGGGTAGTCGAAGACCATCGTGGCGGGCAGCGGCAGGCCGGTGAGGTCGGCCAGGCGGCCCCGCAGCTCGACGGCGGTCAGCGAGTCGAAGCCGGCCTCGCGGAAGGCCCGCCGCTCGGCGACGCCCTCGGCGGAGGCGTGGCCGAGGACGACGGCGGCCTCGGCGCGCACGAGGTCGGTCAGCAGGCGCTCCTGCTCGGCGTCGTCCAGGCCGCGCAGCCGGCCGGCGAACTCCGGTGCGGCGCCGCCGGCGGCGTCCCGACCGGCGGCGAGGGCCGCCACGTCGGGGAGTTCGTCGAAGAAGGCGGTGGGCCGTACGGAGGTGAAGACGGGGTGGTAGCGCTCCCAGTCGACGTCGACGACGGTGACGGTCACGTCCTGCTGGACGACGGCGCGGCGCAGTTCGGCCAGGGCGCTGCCGGGGGCGAGGAAGCGCAGGCCGCCGGCCCGGAGCCGGTCGGCGACGGCCTCGTGGGTGGCCATGCCGGCCTCGGCCCAGGGGCCCCAGGCCAGCGAGGTGGCGGCCAGGCCGCGGGCGCGGCGGTGCTCCGCCAGGGCGTCGAGGTAGGCGTTGGCGGCGCCGTAGGCGCTCTGTCCGGCGCTGCCCCACACGCCGGCAATGGAGGAGAACAGGACGAAGAAGTCCAGGTCGCGCTCGCCCAGGAGGGCGTCGAGGTGGGCGGCGCCGAGCAGTTTGGCGCTCATGGTGGCGGCCGCCTCGGCCGGGGTGGTGGCGGCCAGCGGCGCGGCCTGGCCGACGCCGGCGGCGTGGACGACGCCGGTGAGGTCGTCGATGCCGGCCAGCAGGGCGGTGAGGGCCTCGCGGTCGGCGATGTCGCAGGCGGCGAGGGTGACGCGGGCGCCGAGGGCCTCGAGTTCGGTGACGAGGTCGGCGGCGCCGGGGGTGTCGGGGCCGCGGCGGCCGGCGAGGACGAGGTGGGCGGCTCCGCTGCGGGCGAGCCAGCGGGCCACGTCGGCGCCGAGGGCGCCGGTGCCGCCGGTGATCAGGACGGTGCCGGAGGCGGTGAAGGCGCCGGCCGGGGGCAGGTCGGCGAGCGGGTGGCGTACCAGGCGGCGGGCGAGGGCTCCGCCGGGGCGCAGGGCGAGCTGGTCCTCGCCGCCGTCGGCGGCGAGCGCGCTCGCGAGCTGCTGGGTGGCGGGGGCGGTGAGGGCCTGCGGCAGGTCGATCAGGCCGCCGCGGCGGTGCGGGGATTCGAGGGCGGCCACCCGGCCCAGGCCCCAGGCGGCGGCCTGCAGCGGGGCGGTGAGCGGGTCGGCGGGGCCGGTGGTGACGGCGCCGCGGGTCAGCGTCCACAGCGGGGCGGCAAGGCCCGCGTCGTCGAGGGCCTGGTGCAGCAGGATGCTCGCGGTGAGCCCGGTGGGCAGGGCGTCGCCGGGCTCGTGGCCGGGCCGGTCGGCGAGCGGGAGCAGGGAGACGATGCCGGCGGCGTGCGGGAACTGTGCGAGCTGTTCGGCGAGTGCCGCGCGGTCGGTGCCGTCGACGAGGAGCTGTGCGAACCGGGCGCCGTGGCCGCGGAGGGCGTCGAGGATCTCCTCGGTCTCCTGAGCGAGGTCCTCGGTGGTGACGAGGAGCCAGGTGCCCTCCAGGACGGGTGCGGCGGTGGCGCGGGCGGGCTGCCAGCGCACGCGGTAGCGGGTGGAGTCCAGCAGGGCCTTCTCCTGCCGCTGCTGGCGCCAGGAGGACAGGGCCGGCAGCAGGGCGTAGAGGGAGGCGTGCTGTTCGTCGCGCAGGCCGAGGAGGCCGGCGAGCTCGCCGGCGTCGCCGCGTTCGACCGCGCCCCACAGAGCGGCGTCGGCCGGATCGGCGACGGGCGCGGTGGCGTGGTCGGGGGCGGTGTCGGGCCAGTAGCGCTCGTGCTGGAACGCGTACGTCGGAAGGTCTGTGGTACGGGCGCCGGTGGGCGCGAAGTAGGCGGCCCAGTCCACGGGCGTGCCGCGCACGTGCAGGCGGGCGAGGGCGGTAGTCACGGCCCGTTCCTCGTCGCGGTCGGTGCGCAGCAGCGGCACGAGGTCGGTGCCGGGCTCGTCGGCCAGGGTGTCCTGGGCGAGGGCGGTGAGGGTGCCGTCGGGGCCGAGTTCGGCGAAGGCGGCCGCGGTGGCGCGGGCGGTGCGCACGGCGTCGGCGAAGCGGACGGTGCCGCGGGCGTGGGCGACCCAGTAGGCGGCGGTGCGCAGGTCGTCGCCGGTGGCGGTGCGGCCGGTGAGGGTGGAGACGACGGGGACGGTCAAGGGCGCGTAGGTGAGGGTCTCGGCGACGCGGCGGAACTCCTCGAGCATGGGGTCCATGAGCGGGGAGTGGAAGGCGTGGCTGACGCGCAGGCGGCGGGTCTTGCGGCCCTGTGCGGCGAAGGCGGCGGCGATCTCCTCGGTGGCGGCCTCCTCGCCGGCGATGACGACGGCGGTGGGGCCGTTGACGGCGGCGAGGGAGACCTCGTGCTCACGGCCGGCGAGGAGGGGGGCGACCTCGTCCTCGGTGGCCTGCAGGGAGATCATGGCGCCGCCGGAGGGCAGGGCCTGCATCAGGTGGGCGCGGGCGGCGACGAGTCGGGCGGCGTCGGGCAGGGAGAGCACGCCGGCGACGTGGGCGGCGGCGATCTCGCCGACGGAGTGGCCGAGCAGGACGGCCGGGCGCAGGCCCCAGGAGGCCAGCAGCCGGTGGAGGGCGACTTCGAGGGCGAAGAGGGCGGGCTGGGTGAGGCCGGTGTGCTGCAGCAGCTCCGCCTCGGGGCTGTCGCCGTCGGCGAACAGCACGTCCTTCAGCGGCCGGCCGAGCAGCGGGTCGAGGACGGCGGTGACCTCGTCGAGGGCCTCGGCGAAGGCGGGGAAGCGGGCGTACAGGTCGCGGCCGGCGCCGGGGCGCTGGGAGCCCTGGCCGGCGAACATCAGGGCGAGAGCGGTACCGGTGCCGCTCTCGCCCTCCACCAGTGCGGCGTCGGGCCGGTCGGTGGCGAGGGCGGTCAGGGCGCGCAGCAGCTCCTCGCGGTCGCCCACGACGACGGCGCGCTGGTCGAAGGCCGAGCGGGTGGTGGCCAGGGCGAGACCGGCGTCGGCCGCGTCGAGCGCGGGGCGGGCGGTGGCGAAGGCGTGCAGGCGTGCGGCCTGGTCGCGCAGGGCGGAGCGGCTCTTGGCGGAGAGGACCCACGGCACGACGGCGGGCCGCTGCGTGGCCGCGGCGGCCGGCTCGGCGGTGGCCGGGGGTTCTTCCAGGATGAGGTGGGCGTTGGTGCCGGAGATGCCGAAGGAGGACACGCCGGCGCGGCGCGGGCGGCCCGCCCGCGGCCAGGGGGTCTCCTCGGTGAGCAGGCGGACGGCCCCGGCCTCCCAGTCGACGTGCTGGGAGGGCCGACCGGCGTGCAGCGTGGGCGGCAGGGCCTCGTGCTGCATCGCCATGACCATCTTGATGACACCCGCGACACCGGCGGCGGCCTGGGTGTGGCCGATGTTGGACTTCACCGAGCCGAGCAGCAGCGGCCGTTCGGCGTCCCGGTCCTGACCGTAGGTGGCGAGCAGGGCCTGGGCCTCGATCGGGTCGCCCAGGGTGGTGCCCGTGCCGTGGCCCTCGACGGCGTCGACATCGGCCGTGGTCAGGCCGGCACCGGCCAGGGCCTGGCGGATCACCCGCTGCTGGGACGGGCCGTTGGGCGCGGTCAGCCCGTTGGAGGCACCGTCCTGGTTGACCGCCGAGCCACGGACCACGGCGAGGACGCGGTGGCCGTTGCGGCGGGCGTCGGAGAGCCGTTCGAGAACGAGCATGCCCACGCCCTCACCCCAGCCGACGCCGTCGGCGGAGTCTGCGAACGCCTTGCACCGGCCGTCCGGGGACAGGCCGCGCTGGCGGGAGAACTCGATCAGGGAGGTCGGGGTCGACATCACCGTCACGCCGCCGGCGAGGGCCAGCGTGCACTCCCCCGACCGCAGGGCGTGCATCGCCCAGTGCAGGGCGACCAGCGAGGAGGAGCAGGCGGTGTCGACGGTGACGGCCGGACCCTCCAGGCCCAGGGTGTAGGCGACGCGGCCGGAGGCGATGCTGGGCGAGGTGCCGCTGCCCTGGTGGCCCTCGAAGCGGCCGCCGGTGAGAGTGGCCGCGTAGTCGTTGTACATCACGCCGGCGAACACGCCGGTCTGGCTGCCGCGCAGGGACACCGGGTCGATGCCGGCGCGCTCGATCGCCTCCCAGGACGCCTCCAGCAGCAGGCGCTGCTGGGCGTCGGTGGCCAGGGCCTCGCGGGGGCTCATGCCGAAGAAGGCGGGGTCGAACTCGGCGGCGTCGTGCAGGAATCCGCCGAAGCGGGTGTAGGTGGTGCCCAGGTGGTCGGGGTCGGGGTGGTAGAGGTTCTCCAGGTCCCAGCCGCGGTCGGCGGGCAGGCCGGTGATGGCGTCGGTGCCCTCGGCCACCAGGCGCCACAGGTCCTCGGGGGAGGCGACGCCGCCGGGGTAGCGGCAGCTCATGCCGACGATGACGACGGGGTCCCGGTCGTCGGCGGCGGCGCGCGGGGCGGGGGCCGGCCCGTCGGCCCCGTCGCCCGTGAGCTCCGCGAGGAGGTGGGTGGCCAGGGCGGTGACGTTGGGGTGGTCGAAGACGAGGGTGGCCGGGGTGCGCAGGCCGGTGACGGTGCCGATGCGGTTGCGCATCTCGACGGCGGTCAGCGAGTCGAAGCCCAGGTCCTGGAAGGGGCGGGCCGGGTCGATCTCGCCGGGGTCGGTGTGGCCGAGGACGGCGGCGACCTGGGCGCGGACGAGGTCGGTCACGAAGCGCAGGCGCTCGGGCGCCTCCAGGCGGGCCAGGCGCTGGGCGAGGTCCACGGCGGTCTCGGTGCCGGAGACGGCGCTGCGGCGCACCGGGGTACGGATCAGGCCGCGCAGCAGCGGGGGCACCTCGCCCTGCAGGCGCAGGACGGACAGGTCCAGGCGCACGGGCAGCAGGACGGGGGTGCGGGCGGCGAGGGCGGCGTCGAAGAGGGCGAGGCCCTGCTCCTCGGTGAGGGCGGGCGTGCCCCGGCGGGCCAGGCGCTCGAGCGCGTCGTCGCCCATGGCGCCGGTCATGCCGGCGCCGGCGGGCGCCCAGGGGCCCCAGCCGAGGGAGAGGGCGGGCAGGCCGGCGGCGTGCCGGTGGGCGGCGAGGGCGTCGAGGAAGGCGTTGGCGGCGGCGTAGTTGCCCTGGCCGGGGGCGCCGACGGTGCCGGAGAAGGAGGACAGGACGACGAAGGCGGCGAGGCCGGCCTCGCGGGTGGCCTGGTGCAGGTGCCAGACGGCGTCGGCCTTGGGCCGCAGGACGGCGGCGAGCCGGTCGGGAGTCAGGGCCTCCACGACGCCGTCATCGAGGACGCCGGCGGCGTGCACAACGGCGGTGAGCGGGTGGGCTGCGGGCACGGCGGCCAGGAGCCGGTCGACGGCGGTGCGGTCGGCGAGGTCGCAGGCCTCGACGGTGACCTGGGCGCCGAGCTCCAGGAGTTCGGTGCGCAGGGCGTCGGCGCCGGGCGCATCGGCGCCCCGGCGGCCGGCCAGCAGCAGGTGGCGTACGCCGTGCCCGGCGACCAGGTGCCGGGCCAGGGCGCGGCCGAGCTGGCCGGTGCCGCCGGTGAGCAGGACGGTGCCGTCGGGGTTCCAGGCGGGGGCGTCGGCGGCGAGCGGGGTGGTGGCGCGGGCCAGGCGGGCGGCGAGCAGGGTGGTGCCGCGGACGGCACTCTGCGGCTCGTCGGTGGTCAGCGCCGCCGCGGGCGGGGCCGTGGTGGGGTCGGCGGGGTCGAGGTCCAGCAGCCGGAAGCGGCCGGGGTGTTCGCTCTGTGCCGAGCGCACCAGGCCCCACACGGCGGCGGCCGCCGGGTCGGTCGCGCTGCGGCCGCCGGCGGTGACGGCGCCGCGGGTGACGAACACGAGCCGGGCGTCGGCGGGGCGTTCCCGGCCGAGCCAGGCCTGCAGGTGGGCGAGGGCGCCGGTGGTCAGGGCGCGGGCCGAGGCGGCGGCGTCGTCGCCGTCGGCGGCGGCGAGCGGTACGAGGACGAGGTCGGGGGTGTCGCCGTCGAGGGTGGCGAGGGTGGGTGCCCCGAGGGCGGCGGCGAGGTCGAGGGTGTCGGGGCCGAGGACGGCGACGTCGGCGGGCCGGGTGCGGGAGGTGCTCTCGCGCGCGGGGGTCCAGCGCAGTTCGAACAGCGCGTCGCGTACGAGCGGGTCGCCGGCGGTCGCGGTGCCGGGCAGGGCGCGCAGCACGAGGGTGCCGACGGAGGCGACGGGGGCGCCGGTGGTGTCGGCGACGGCCAGGGAGAGCGCGTCGTCGCCGGTGCGGGTGAGTTCGATGCGGACGGTGGTGGCGCCGGTGGCGTGCAGGGAGACGTCCTGCCAGGCGAAGGGCACGCCGGCGATGCCCAGCAGGGCGCAGGGGTGCAGGGCGGCGTCGAGGAGGGCGGGGTGGATGCCGAAGGCACCGGCGTCGGCGCCGGCCTCCTGGGGCAGGGTCACCTCGGCGAGGAGGGTGTCCTCGCCGGTGCGCCAGGCGCCGCGCAGGCCCCGGAAGAGGGGCCCGTAGGCGTATCCGGCGGCGGCGAGGCGCTCGTAGAAGCCGTCGAGGTCCAGGGCTTGCGCGCCGGCGGGCGGCCAGGCGGTGGGGTCGGCGGTGGCGCCGGGGGCGGCGCGGTGCTCGCCGGGGGCGAGGGTGCCGGTGGCGTGCTGGGTCCAGGGCAGTTCCTCGTCGCCCTCGGGGCGGGAGTGCAGGCTCACTTCGCGGCGGCCGGTGCCGTCGGGGCTGCCGACCCACACCTGCACCTGGACGCCGCCCTGCTCGGGCAGGACGAGGGGGGCGGCGAGGGTGAGGTCCTCGATGCGGTCGCAGCCGGCCTCGTCGCCGGCGCGCACGGCCAGTTCGACGAAGGCGGTGCCGGGCAGCAGGACGGTGCCGTCGACGGTGTGCTCGGCGAGCCAGGGGTGGGTGCGGCGGGAGAGGCGGCCGGTGAGCAGCAGGCCGTCGGAGTTGGCGATGGACACGGCCGCGGCCAGCAGGGGGTGGCCGGCCGCGCCGAGCCCGGCGGCGCGCACGTCACCGCCGTGGGTGATGCCCTTGGGCCAGTAGTGGCGCCGCTGGAAGGGGTACGTGGGCAGGGCGGCCGGGTCGCAGGGGCGCACGCCGGTGCCGGCGAAGTACGGCTGCCACTGCACGGGCACGCCGCGCACGTACAGCTGGGCCAGGGCGGCGGTGGCGCTGTCCTCCTCGGGGCGGCCGGGGCGCAGCAGGGGGACGGCGGCGAGGTCGGCGGCGTCCTCCAGGCAGGTGCGGGTCAGGGCGCTGAGGACGGCGTCGGGGCCGAGTTCGAGGAAGGTGGTGGTGCCGTGGCCGGCGAGCCAGGCGAGGGCGTCGGCGAAGCGGACGGCGTGGCGGGCGTGGTCGGCCCAGTAGCCGGCGGAGGTGAGCTGCTCGACGGTGGCGAGGGTGCCGGTGAGGGTGGAGACGAGGGGGATGGCGGGTGCCTGGGCGTCGAGGCCGGCGACGACGGCGCGGAACTCCTCCAGCACGGGGTCCATGAGCGGGGAGTGGAAGGCGTGGGAGACCTGCAGCCGGCTGGTGCGGCGGCCGTCGGCCGCGAAGCGGTCGGCGAGCGCCACGACGGCGTCCTCGGCGCCGGAGAGCACAACCGCCGTGGGGCCGTTGACGGCTGCGAGGGAGACGTCCTCGGTCAGGTGCGGCAGGACCTCGGCCTCGGTCGCCTCGACGGCGACCATCGCGCCGCCGGCGGGCAGCGCCTGCATCAGCCGGGCGCGGGCGAGGACGAGGGTGGCGGCGTCGGCGAGGGAGAACACGCCGGCGGCGTGGGCGGCGGCGATCTCGCCGACGGAGTGGCCGGCGAGGTGGTCGGGCTTGACGCCCCAGGAGGTCACGAGGCGGAACAGCGCCACTTCCAGGGCGAAGAGCGCGGGCTGGGCGTATCCGGTCTGCTGCAGCAGGGCCGCCTCGGGCGCGTCCTCATCGGCGAGGAGCACGTCCTTCAGCGGCGTGTCGAGGCCGGGGTCGAGGTGGGCTGCGGCCTCGTCGAAGGCCTGGGCGAAGACGGGGAAGCGGGCGTACAGCTCGCGGCCGGCGGCGGCGCGCTGGGAGCCCTGGCCGGCGAAGAGCAGGGCCAGCCGGGTGCGGCCGGCGGCGCTGCCGTGGACGTACGCGCCGGGCTCGCCGGCGGCCAGGGCGCGCAGCGCCGCGGCGGCCTCGGCGGTGCCGGCGGCGGTGATCACGGCGCGGTGTTCGAGGCCGGAGCGGGTGGTGGCCAGGCCGTGGGCGATGCCGGCGGCGTCGGCCGGGTGGGCGTCGAGGTGGTCGGCCAGGCGGGCGGCCTGGGCGCGCAGGGCCTCGCGGGTGCGGCCGGACAGCGGCCAGGGCAGGACGCCTGCGGGCACCGCCGCGCCGGACACCTTCTCCTCGAGCACCGTCTCGGCGGCGGGCGCGGGCGGGGCCTCCTCGATGATGGTGTGGGCGTTGGTGCCGCTCAGGCCGAAGGAGGACACGCCGGCCCGGCGGGGCCGCTCGCCCTGTGGCCAGGGCTGCTCCTCGGTGAGCAGGCGCACCGCTCCGGAGGACCAGTCGACGTGGGTGGAGGGGGCGTCGACGTGCAGGGTGCGCGGCAGCACCTGGTGCTGCAGGGCGAGCACCATCTTGATGACGCCGGCCATGCCGGCGGCGGCCTGGGTGTGGCTGATGTTGGACTTCACCGAGCCGAGCAGCAGCGGCCGGTCCTCGGCGCGGGCCCGGCCGTAGGTGGCCAGCAGGGCCTGCGCCTCGACGGGGTCGCCGAGGGTGGTGCCGGTGCCGTGGGCCTCGACGACGTCGATCTCGTCGGCGGACAGGCGGGCGTTGACCAGGGCCTGTTCGATGACGCGCTGCTGGGAGGGGCCGTTGGGGGCGGTCAGGCCGTTGGAGGCGCCGTCCTGGTTGACGGCGGAGCCGCGGACGACGGCGAGGATCTGGTGGCCGTTGCGCCGGGCGTCGGACAGCCGCTCCAGGACGAGCACGCCGACGCCCTCCGACCAGCCGGTGCCGGCGGCGGAGTCGGCGAAGGAGCGGCAGCGCCCGTCGGCGGCGAGCCCGCCCTGGCGGGCGAACTCGATGAAGGTGGTGGGGCTGGACATCACCGTCACGCCCGCCGCCAGCGCCAGCGAGCACTCGCCCTGGCGCAGCGCGTGGGCGGCCAGGTGGAGGGCGACCAGGGAGGAGGAGCAGGCGGTGTCGACGGTGACGGCGGGGCCGACGGCGCCGTAGAAGTAGGACAGGCGGCCGGAGAGGATGCTGGTGGCGTTGCCGGTCAGGGTGAAGCCCTGGACGTCGTCGTCGGGGCCGATGCGGTAGTCCTGCGGCATGGCGCCGACGAAGACGCCGGTCCTGCTGCCGCGTACGCCGGCCGGATCGATGCCGGCCCGCTCGAACGCCTCCCAGGAGGTCTCCAGCAGCACGCGCTGCTGGGGGTCCATGGCCAGGGCCTCGCGCGGGGAGATACCGAAGAAGCCGGCGTCGAACCGTGCGGCGTCGTGCAGGAATCCGCCGGCGAACTCCTCGCCGTCGGTGAGCTGTTCCCAGCCGCGGTCGGCGGGGAAACCCGTGATGCCGTCCCGGCCTTCGGAGAGCAGGGTCCAGAGCTCTTCGGGGCTGTTGGCGCCCCCGGGGAAGCGGCAGCTCATGCCCACGATCGCGATGGGCTCGCGGGCGGCCGCCTCCAGTTCGCTCACCTTCTGCCGCGAGCGCTTGAGGTCGGCACTGGCCCGCTTGAGGTAGTCCCGGAGCTTCTGTTCCTTGTCCATTGTCAACTCAACCCATCTCAAGACCGGCGGACAGCAGAGGATTCGGTGTGGACATCCGGCACTCGGGAGGGCTGATCCACAGCGACTCGACGTCATCCGGGCGCCCCGCCCGGGGCACGGCCCGGCTTCCCGCACGCCACGCGCCCAGTGTCGGCGGGCACGGCTCGAAAAATCCCTAGAGTCGGGCATCGCCGCAGGCGGGGCGCGGGCGGGCGGGCGAGGACGCCCTGATGGCAGGGGCTACCAGATGGCGGCGGCGAGCAACTCGCCGTGGTCGCGCTCGCGGGTGGCCTGGCGCAGGTCGGACTCGACCATCATCTGCATCAGTTCGGGGAAGCCGACCTCCGGCTCCCAGCCCAGCGCCTCGCGGGCGCAGGTGTAGTCGGCGCACAGCGTCTCGACCTCGGCGGGGCGCACGAGGGCGGGGTCGACGACGACGTGCTCCTCCCAGTCCAGGCCGACGCACTCGAAGGCCAGGCGCGCGGCCTCCCGTACGGAGTGCATCTGCCCGGTGCCCACCACATATTCGCCGGGCTCGTCCTGCTGCAGCATCAGGTGCATGGCGCGGACGTAGTCGCCGGCGAAGCCCCAGTCGCGCACGGCGTCGAGGTTGCCGAGGGAGAGCTTGTCCTGCAGGCCCAGCTTGATCTGGGCCACGGCCAGGGAGATCTTGCGGGTGACGAACTCGGCGCCGCGGCGGGGTGATTCGTGGTTGAAGAGGATCCCGGAGACCCCGTACATCCCGAAGGACTCGCGGTAGTTGCGGGTGATGTAGTGCCCGTAGGTCTTGGCGACGCCGTAGGGGCTGCGGGGGTGGAAGGAGGTCTGCTCGTTCTGCGGGGTCTCGACGACCTTGCCGAACATCTCCGAGGAGGAGGCCTGGTAGAAGCGGATCTGCCCGGAGCCGTGCCCGCTGCCGGAGGACCTGCCCAGGCCGCTGACCATGCGGATGGCCTCCAGCATGCGCAGCACACCGGTGCCGTTGACCTCGGTGACGAGCTCGGCCTGTTCCCAGGACATGGGGACGAAGGAGATGGCTCCGAGGTTGTAGACCTCGTCGGGCTGGACGAGGTCGACGGCGGCGACCAGGCTGGCCTGGTCCATCAGGTCGCCGTTGACGAACGACAGCTCCGGTATGAGCCGGCCCACCCGCTCCTTGCGGGGGTTGGCCTGGCCCCGGGTCAGGCCCCATACCTGGTAGCCCTCGGCGAGGAGGTGCTCGGCCAGGTAGGAGCCGTCCTGTCCGGTGATTCCGGTGATCAGCGCGCGCTTGGACATCAGTCCCCTTTCGCAGTGCTCGGCGAGCTCACCGAATCACGCAAGGGGCTAAGGAATTTCCGAGACTTCGTGCCGCGGCGGGCGCCCGGCCCGTGGCACAGAGGTCAGTACAATCAGGTGTTCGCAGAGCGCGTGACGAGCGGGTGAGGAGCGGGAACGTGAGCGGCTGGCACGGGCTGTACCGGGTGCGCAACGTCCACAGCGGGCTGCTGCTGGAGGTGGCGGACGGCCGCAAGGGCAGCGGTGCCAACGTGCGGCAGGGCAAGGAGGACGGCTCGCCGGCCCAGTCGTGGCAGGTGAGCCCGGTGCACGAGGGCAGCGCCGAGTACCACTTCGTCAACGCGGGCAGCGGCAAGCGCCTGGACGTCACCGGTGCCTCCGTGGAGAACGGCGCCAACGTCCAGCAGTGGAAGGCCAACAACTACGGCGCCCAGGAGTGGCTCGTCGAGCGCCACCTGGACGACGCGGGGACGGTCAGCCTGATCAACCACGTCAGCGGCCTGCTGCTGGAGGTGGCCGACGCGGGCACCTCCCCCGGCGACAACGTCCAGCAGTGGGAGGACAGGGACCACCCGGCGCAGTGGTGGCGCCTGGAGCCGGTGGACTGACCCGGCGACTCGATCCGGCGGCTTGTCCGGCCGCCTGATCCTTCAGCCGGCCGGGCCGTCGGTGATACGGCGCAGCCAGTCGCGCAGCAGCAGCGTCTCGTGGGCGGTCAGTCCGGGCGCCCGGTCGCCGGTCAGCGCGGCGGCCAGGGTGGCCGCGGCCGCGTGCGGGTCGGCTCCGGGGTGCTCCGGCCGGCCGACCTCCTCGTCGGCGGCCTCGGTGGCGGCTTCGTCGGTGGCTTCGGCGGCGGCTCCGGCGGCAGCTCCGGTGGTGATCGCGTCGACGACCGCGTCCCGGGTGCGCCGGCAGACCTGCTCGGCCTCCTCCCCGGGGTCGGCGATCAGGGCGAGGGTGACGCCGCTGTTGGCGGCCAGGACCATGCGCGCGGCGAGCTCGGGGGCGGTGCGCAGCCGCCCGGCCAGCGCGATGCGGCGGCACAGTTCCAGCAGCGCGCCGTGGGCCTCACGGGCGGCGGCCGGCGGGGGGCCGGTGCGCGGGGTGCCGTACATCAGGGCGTAGAAGGCCGGGTGCGTACGGCCGAACTCCACGTGGGCGTCCCAGCCGCGGCGCAGGTCCTCCACGGGGTCGCCGGTGGAGCCGGCGGCCTTCTTGCCGGCCAGGTACTGCTCGAAGCCGTGGGCGACGACCGCGTCGAGGAGCCCCTGTTTGTCGCCGAAGTGGTGGTAGAGCGTCGGTGCTCCCACACCGGCGGCCTCGCAGACCGCCCGGGTGGAGACGGGGGCGCCGCCGGATGCGGCGAGCAGGCGGGCGGCGGCCTGGAGGATGCGGTCCCGGGGGCTGGCGGTCATGTAGCAACGATATAGGGCTCGGGGCCGTACCGATAAAGAAACCCGCGTGGCGATATAGCAGCGATACATTCCTGGGTGTATCGTCGATAGCGAGGCGCCTTCGGCCGGCCTGCGGCCCCGGCGCCCGGTGGCGCCCGGCCCGCCCGCGGCGGACCCGCCCCGCACCCCCGCTCCCCCGACGAAAGAGACCCGTGTCATGACGTCCATGCGTGTTGCCCAGGTGGCCTCCCCCGGAGGGGACCTCGAGATCGTCGAGCGCGAGCTCCCCGAGCCCGGCCCCGGCCACGTCCGCATCGCCGTCGAGGCGTGCGGCATCTGCCACACCGACGCCGCCTTCGTGCACAACGCCTTCCCCGACGTCCGCTTCCCGCTGGTCACCGGCCACGAGGTGGCCGGCCGCATCGACGCCCTCGGCGAGGGCGTGACCGGCTGGCAGGCCGGCGACCGGGTGGCGGTGGGCTGGTTCGGCGGGCACTGCGGCCACTGCCGCCCCTGCCGCGAGGGCGACTTCATCCACTGCACCTCCCTGCAGGTGCCCGGCTGGGCCTACCCCGGCGGCTTCGCCGAGGCCATGGTCGCGCCCGTCGGCGCGCTGGCCCGCATCCCCGAGGAGCTCTCCGCCGCCGAGGCGGCGCCGCTCGGCTGCGCCGGCGTGACCACCTTCAACGCCCTGCGGCACAGCGGCGCCGGCCCCGGCGACCTGGTCGCCGTCCTGGGCCTGGGCGGCCTGGGCCACCTCGGCGTGCAGTACGCGGCGGCCCTCGGGTTCGACACCGTCGCCATTGCGCGCGGCGCCGAGAAGAAGGACCTCGCCCACAAGCTCGGCGCCCGCCGCTACATCGACAGCACGGCCACCGACGTGGCCGCGGCGCTGCAGGACCTCGGCGGCGCCAAGGTCGTACTCGCCACGGCGGCGAACTCCGACGCGATGAGCGCCACCGTCGACGGCCTCGCCCACCGCGGCAAGCTGGTGGTGCTCGGCGCCACCCCGGAGCCCCTCACCGTCTCCCCGCTGCAGCTGATCATGGGTGGCCGCACCGTGCACGGCCACCCCTCCGGCACCGCGCAGGACGTCGAGGAGACCATGGCGTTCAGTGCCCGCAACGGCATCCGCCCGATGGTGGAGACCGTGCCGCTGGAGGAGGCGGGCGCCGCGTTCGCACGCATGCTCTCCGGCGAGGCGCGCTTCCGGATGGTCCTGACGACCGGCCGCTAGACGGTCAGCGGGACGTGTAGGTCAGGCAGTCGGCCGCGTCCTGCAGCGCGGCCACCGTGATGCCGGGGGCCTGGCACTCCAGTCCCACGTTGTGCAGGCACCCGGACATCTTGCACGCGCCCACCCGGCCCGTGGCGGCCAGGTCGCCGCCCTTGGTGGAGTGCACGAAGAAGGTGTCGCAGCGGGCGTGCGTCGAGTCGCCCACGGTGATGGCCAGGGCATGGCAGGCGCTGTCCTGGTTGTACGCGCAGTCGGCGACCTGGCACACGGCCACCTGAGGCATCTCCACGGCGCTCTCCTCGCACGGCGGTACCGGGTTCGCACGATGCCTTCCTCGCCCGCCGCGCCACGACACCGGCGGGCGGGCCCGTTCACCCGGAAGCCGGTTCGAGCCGGTGCGAAACCGGTTCGAAGCAGGTTCGAAGCAGGTGCACAGCCGATTCGAAAACGGTTTGAGCAGCACGGCGACAGCCGAGAATCCTTGCGTCCCGAACCACGCGAGTGCCTCGGAGGTCGCTCCATGCGCCGCAGTGTCGCAGCCGTCCTGACAGCCCTGCTCTCCACTGCGGCCCTGGCCGCATCACCCGGCGGCGCCGCGCAGGCGCACGGGCCGGCCGCCGCCCGTCCGGTGGTCTTCCTGCACGGCCGCAACGCCGACTCGAGCGCATGGGACACCATGATCGCCCGTTTCAGAGCGGCGGGCACACCCGGGGACCGGCTGTTCGCCTGGACCTACGACACCACCCGGTCGACGAACGAGGTGACCGCCGGCCTCCTGGCGCAGTACGTCGACGCGGTGCTGCGGCAAACCGGCGCCTCCCAGGTGGACATCGTCTCCCACAGCCTGGGCAGCCTCCCGAGCCGCTGGTACGTGAAGTTCGGCGGGGGGCGGGCCACGGTCCGCCACTGGGTCTCCCTGGCCGGCCCCAACCACGGCACGGGCATCGCCGCGCTGTGCGCCCTGTGGGACCAGGGCTGCAAGGACATGACGCCCGGGTCGTACGTGCTGACGCACCTCAACTCCGGGGACGAGTCCCCCGGTCCGGTCGACTACACGGTCCTGTGGTCGCCCTGCGACGAGACGATGCTGCCGCAGAACAGCCCGCAGCTGCAGGGCGCGCGCAACGTGCGCACCACCTGCCTGAAGCACAACGACCTGCTGACGGACGCCGCGGTGGCCGCGAAGGTGCGCGCGACCCTGGAGGCCGCGCGCATGTGACGCGCCTCACCGGCGGCGGCGTCACACTTTCGCCGCGCGCACGGTCTACCCGGTGAACCCGCTTCCCACAGGAAGGTGATCACCATGGAGACCGTGTCGGTACGCCGCGTCATCGCCGCGCCGATCGCCGAGGTGTTCGACTGGTGCGCCACGACCACCAACTACACCCGCAGCCCCTTCGTCCTGCGGGCGCGACTGGCCCGGCCGGGCACGGACGCGCCCTACGGGGTGGGCGCCGTACGGCTGCACACCTGGCTGATCGGCTGGTTCCGCGAGCGGATCACCGCGTACAACGCGCCGTACGGCTTCGACTACACCGTCGACCGCAGCTTCCCGCCGGCCCGGCACGAGCTGGGCCGTATGACCTTCACCGAGGTCGAGGGCGGCACCCTGGTGGAGTGGACGACGAGCTTCCAGGCCCCGCTCGGCGCCCGGGCGACCCGCCTGCTGGCGCCCGTCGTCGCCCATGTCTTCGGCCGGATCCTCGACGCGGCGGACACGGCCCTCGCCCGGGGGTGAGGGCCGTGCACCGGATGCGCGAGCGCCGGCGGTCAGCGGACCGTCACGTCCCCGTCGGGCAGGTCCTCGACGCTCACCTTGCCCTGCGGCACGCCGAGGCCGCGCGCCACGGCGGCGGCGATGCCCGCGGGGTCGGGCTGCGTGGGGTAGGGCACCTGCTCGTCGGGGCCGTAGGCCTCGACGGCCTTGGTGAAGTAGCCGGGGTGCCAGGCGCCGACGGCGCCCTTGACCTCCACCGACGCAACGCGCCGCGCCCCGGCGGCCCGGCGCAGGGCGGGCAGGATCGCATCCGAGCGGTACTCGCCCGGCACCTGGAACAGGCTGGCGTGGGCGCCCGCCTTGCCCCCGCCCGCCAGACGGACGGTCACCGTCAGGCAGCTGGTCACCGAGGGGTAGAGGATGGCCTGTCCGGGCGCGGCCTCGCGCACCTGACCCTCCGTGATGCGCACCGGCTCGGTCGCCTTCGCGCCCGCGGGGGCGGCGGCCGCGGCGTGGGCGTACGAGGGGGCGGGCGCGGCGGCGGCCGCGGGCGCCGTCAGTCCGGCGAGCAGGGCGACGGCGGCGAGGGTCTGCGGTATGGCGGCTGCGGGCACGGGGGTTCCTTCACGTCTCGGTCGGTGGTCGGGCGCGCGGGCCGGTGATGTCGTACCCCCTTGGCACACTCGGTGGCAGCTCCACCTCCTGCACCGAAGGACGCCATGCTCACCACCCTCGCAGTCGAAAACTACCGTTCCCTGCGGCGCCTGATCGTCCCGCTGGAGCGGCTCACCGTGGTCTCGGGCGCCAACGGCACGGGCAAGTCCAGCCTGTACCGGGCGCTGCGGCTGCTGGCCGACGCCGCCGACGGCGGAGCGGTCGCGGCCCTCGCGCGAGAGGGCGGGCTGCCGTCGGCCCTGTGGGCGGGCGACCGGCGCGGCAGCGGCCGCTCCCCGGTGGTGAGCCTGCGACTGGGCTTCGCGGGCGACGAGTTCGGCTACGCGGTCGACTTCGGTCATCCGATCGGCGCGGGGGCGCCGTCCATGTTCGGCCGCGACCCCGAGATCAAGCGGGAGTGCACCTGGGCCGGTCCCGTGCTGCGCCCCGCAGCCCTGCTGTCGGACCGCTCCGGCCCGTCCGTGCGCACCCGCACCGCCGACGGCACCTGGCACCGGTCGGTGAGCGCCCTGCGCCCCTACGACAGCATGCTCGGCGAGCTCGCCGACCCCCGCCTGGCCCCCGATCTGCTGCGGCTGCGCGAGCACATGCGCTCCTGGCGGTTCTACGACCACGTGCGCACCGACGCCCACGCGCCCGCCCGTGCCGCCCGGGTCGGCACCCGCACCCCGGTGCTCGGCCACGACGGCGCCGACCTCGCGGCGGCGCTGCAGACGATCCGGGAGACCGGCGACCACGAGGCCCTGGCCGCGGCCGTGGACGCCGCGTTCCCGGGCAGCAGCGTGGAGATCACCGACCAGGGCGGGCGCTTCGAGCTGCTGCTGCACCAGCGCGGGATGCTGCGCCCGCTGGGCGCGGCCGAGCTCTCGGACGGCACCCTGCGCTATCTGCTGTGGACGGCGGCGCTGCTCACTCCGCGCCCGCCGGCGCTGCTCGTGCTCAACGAGCCCGAGTCGAGCCTGCACCCCGATCTGCTGCCCCCGCTGGCCGACCTGATCCTCACGGCGGCCCGGGACACCCAGATCGTGGTGGTCACCCACGCCCAGGAGCTGGCCGCGGCCCTCGCCCGCGGCGCCCGCAGCCACTGCATCGACACGGCCTCGATCACCCTGGTCAAGGACGCCTCCGGCCGTACGGAGGTCGCCGGGCGCGAGGGCCCGCTGGACGAGCCGCTGTGGCACTGGCCGAAGCGCTGACACCGCGGCCGGCGCGGGCGCATACCGGCGGCCCTACGGGGTACCCGGTTCCACCGTAGGTGTGCGCTTGAGGACCGACAAAGCGGACCGGGAGCACGCATGACGATGTGGCAGGCGCCTGCGGCGCCGGGCCCCGGCCGCCGGCGGCCCTGGCTGCGGATCTTCTTCTCGGGGCTGGTGCTGTGGCTGCTGACGGTGGCGGTCACCTTTGTGACCGGCAACCCCAACCTCGTCCCGACCCTGGTGCTGCTGGGCAGTTTTCTGGTGCCGGTCACCTTTGTGGCCTGGGCCTTCGAGCGCAGGGACACCGGTGAGCTGACGCCCACTCTGGTGTTCGGCACGTTCCTGACGGGCGGGGTGCTGGGGGTGCTGGCCGCGTCGCTGCTGGAGACGTACCTGCTGCACCCCTCGCCGTGGCTGTTCGCCGGGGTCGGGCTGATCGAGGAAGCGGTCAAGCTGTGCACCCTGGCGTTCCTCACCCGGCGCCTGGCCACCAAGACCGTCCGCGACGGCATGGTGCTGGGCGCGGCGGTCGGCTTCGGCTTCGCCGCACTGGAATCGGCCGGGTACGCCTTCACGGCCCTGTTCACCGTCCGCGGGCTGTCGCTGATGCAGCTGGTGCAGACCGAGATCCTGCGCGGGCTGCTGTCCCCCGTCGGGCACGGGCTGTGGACCGCGATCCTGGGCGGTGTGCTGTTCTCCGCCAGCACCCGGGACCACTTCGTCGTCACCGGGCGCCTGGTCCTGGCCTACCTGGGCGTGTCGGCGCTGCACGCCCTGTGGGACTCGATGCACGACATCGCCCTGATCGTGACCCTGCTGCTGACCGGCACACCCGGCCAGTACGAGCTGCTGCGCAACGGCTGGCTGCCCCGGCCCACCCAGGAGCAGGTCGACGTGTTCACCGTGCTCTCCTGGGGCGGCCTGGCGCTCGTCGGCGCCGTGGGCGTGGCCTGGCTGCTGGCCGAGGCCCGTGCCGCCCGCCGGGCCCCGGCCGGCAGGGCGGGGCCCGGCGGGTGGCGCATCCCCGTCCGGCCGGGGCCGTGAGCCGCGGGGGCCGGTGTCAGCCATTGCCGGGAGCCGTGGCCGAGAGCGGGGCGGCGATGTCCTCCAGGGAGCGGCGTTCGGCGGGCATGGCGAGGAAGGCCGCGACGAGGCCCGCGGCCGTCATCAGGGCGGCACCGATGCAGAAGGCGAGCACCGTGTCGCCGACCGCGCCCGTGCCGGTCAGCCGGGAGAACAGCAGCGGCCCGGTGATCCCACCGGCGGCCGTGCCGACGGCGTAGAAGAAGGCGATGGCCAGGGCGCGGGTCTCCATGGGGAAGACCTCGCTGACCGTCAGGTACGCGCTGCTGGCGCCGGCGGAGGCGAAGAAGAGCACCACGCACCAGCAGGCCGTCAGGCCGGCGGCGTTCAGGGTGCCGCGGCCGAAGAGCCAGGCGGTGGCGAACAGCAGCAGTCCGCTGACGACGTACGTCCCGGTGATCATCGGGCGGCGGCCGAGGGTGTCGAAGAGCCGGCCCAGCAGCAGCGGCCCGAGGAAGTTGCCGAAGGCGATGACGGCGAAGTAGTAGCCGGTGTGCCCGGAGGGCACCGCGAAGAATCGGGTGAGGATCGCCCCGAACCCGAAGGTGATGGAGTTGTACAGGAACGCCTGGCCGATGAACAGGGCGAGGCCCAGCGTGGCCCGGCGCGGGTAGGAGCGGAAGACGGTGCGGGCGACGGTGCCGAAGCCGGTGGCGCCGCGCTGGTGGACGGTGATGCTGCCCTGCGCGGGCGGGAGGGGGCGTCCGGTGTCGTCGGCGACGCGCCGCTCGATGGACGCCACGAGTTCCTCGGCCTCCTCGCCGCGGCCGTGGATGAACAGCCAGCGCGGTGACTCGGGGACGTGCCGGCGTACCAGCAGGATCACCAGCCCCAGGACGAGGCCGAGGCCGAAGGTGAGCCGCCAGCCGAGGTCGGCGGGCAGGACGTCGGTGTCCAGCATGACGATCGACAGCAGCGATCCGCCGACCGCGCCGATCCAGAAGCTGCCGTTGATCAGCAGGTCGACGCGGCCGCGGTGGGCGGCCGGGATCAGCTCGTCCACCGCGGAGTTGATGGCCGCGTACTCGCCGCCGATGCCACAGCCCGTCAGGAACCGGAAGAGGAAGAACCACCAGGACTGGAAGGACAGTCCGGTCAGTGCGGTGGCCGCCAGGTACAGGGCCAGGGTGAGCAGGAAGAGTTTCTTGCGGCCGTGACGGTCGGTCAGCCAGCCGAAGAACAGCGCCCCGGTGCAGGCGCCGGCCACGTACAGGGCCGCGGCGAGGCCGGTGACCTCGGCGCTGGTGATCGGCAGTCCACTGCCGGGTTCCGCCAGGCGGGAGGCGATGTTGCCGACGACGGTGACCTCCAGCCCGTCGAGTATCCACACCGTCCCGAGCCCGATCACCACCGTCCAGTGCCAGCGGGACCAGGGCAGCCGGTCCAGGCGCGCCGGGATCGACGTCGTGAGCGTCCCGTCCCGGCGGCCGGACCGCTGATCGGCCATTGCCATGAGCACCCCCTTCTGCCTGGCTCCTCGCCTTCCCCGGGGTGCGGGGAGCATGCCCTCGCCGGACGGCCGGGGCCGTCACCGGCCCGGCGAGGGACCGGACAGCGGCCGGGAGAGCGACCGGGACAGCGGCCGGGCGAGCGATCGGGAAGCGGCCGGACAGCGGCCGGGAGAGTAAAATGCCCCATGTGCGAGCCATGCGCGGTGCATCCCGCGAAGGGATGCGTGCAGCTTCGTGATCACGCTGGGCGTCGAGGAGGAATACCTCCTGCTGGACCCGGACCGAGCACTGCCGGTGCCCCTGTCCGAGCAGGTCCAGGAGATCGCCGGCTTCGGGACCGTCGCGGAGGAGGGCGAGCTTCGCCCCGAGCTGCTGCAGGCACAGCTGGAGGTCGCCACCCCCGTCTGCCGGGAGCTCTCCGAGCTCGGCGGGCACCTGCTGCGACTGCGGCACGCCGCCGGGGCCGCGGCCGAGCGGGCCGGCTGCCGGGCCATCGCCTCGGGGGCCGCGCCGCTGTGCGACAGCCTCGCCCCCGAGGTCACCCCCAAGCCGCGCTACCTGCGCCTGCGCGACCTCGCCGCGCGCCTGGTCGACGAGCAGCTCGTCAACGGCATGCATGTGCACGTGTCCGTGACGGACCGCGCCCGGGGCGTCTCCGCCCTGAACCGGCTGCGCCCCTGGCTGCCCCTGCTGGTGGCGATGAGTGCCAACTCCCCCTTGTGGCAGGGGCAGGACACCGGGTTCGCGAGCTGGCGCACCGTCGTCTTCGGGCGCTGGCCCGTGTCCGGGCCGCCGCCCCGGTTCGCCGGCCGCACCGACTACAACCGGCGGGTGGCGGCGCTGGTCGCGGCGGGAGCCATCGCCGACACCGGGCAGGTCTACTGGCAGGCGCGCCTGTCCGACCGCTACCCCACGCTGGAGGTCCGCTGCTTCGACGTCCAGCTCACGGCGGACGAGGCCGTGATGTTCGCCGGTCTCGTGCGCGCCCTGGTGGCCACCGGCCTGCGCCTGGAACGCGAGGGCGCGCCCGTACCGCCGTGCGCCCACGAGATGCTGTGCGCCGCGAACTGGCACGCCGCCCGGTACGGCCTGCAGGGCAGGCTCATCGACGCGCAGGGCCGGCAGCGTCCCGCCGGTGACCTCGTGTGCGAGCTCGTCGAGCACGTCACGCCCGCCCTCGACGAGTACGGCGACACGCGTGAGGTCACCTCGCTCCTGCACCGCTTCCTGCAGAGGGGCAACCCCGCCGGCCGGCAGCGGCAGGCCCTGGCGGAGGGCGGCTTCCCGGCCCTGCTCGACCTCATCACCCTCGAAGGCAGCGCCGGTTGAGGCGCATGTGAGCCCGGACACCTCGCGGGTGCATCCCGCGTGGGCGCCGGGGCCCGGGGCACACGTCCGGTCGGACGACCTCGCCGCAAGGCGATGCAAGAGGAAGTAACAAGAGGAAGGAGAAAAGGAGGATGGAACGTCATGCTGTTCCTCGTCGTGGCTCTCTTCCTGCTCGGTCTGCTGTGCGGCACCGCCGCGCACGTACCGCTACCGGTCACGCTCGCGTCCGCGGCGGTGATCTGCGCGTGGATCGCGCTGTTCGTCCTGCGGGAGCGCCGCAGGACGCACCGGCACAAGAGCTGACGGCACAAAAGCCCACAGCTCGAAAGGTGTCGGCGCGCCGGGACGCCGACCTTATGGCCGTGTGGTCGTTCCTCACCGGCCTGGTCGGGCTCCTGGTGTTCAACGTCGTCCTGGGCCCGTGCGCCCTGGTTCTGGGCGGGACCGCGCTGGCGCGCGGCACCGCGCGGCGCTTCCGTGCCGTGCTGGGCATGGCCCTGGGCGCGGCCGGGCTGCTGGTGTTCGTCGTGCTGTCCGTCGTGCAGGGCACGCCCAGCTGGTTCATGGAGGGCTGAGGGCCCCGCGGTCACCGGTTCGGGCTGTTGCCCTCGTTCTCCTCCCGTTCGCCCTCGGCCTGCGACGGCGTGGTGCGCGTGGTCATGGGGTGCGTCTCGTGCAGGGGCTTGCCGTGCGCGTCCTCCATGTCCTCCTCGTCACGCTCGCCCTCGGCCTGCGACGGCGTCGTGTACTCGCTCATCACGTACTCCTTGAGGTCCTGACATGGTGGGGGCTCATGCACACTCGTAGCCGGAAGGGGCCCGCTCCAAAGAGGTCGGCAGGCGCGTTCACCCGTTCGGCTCAACACGGAGGGAAGTCCGCTTGCGGCGCGCGGCGGGCGGGAACCGCACGAGAGTCCCCCGCCGCGCGCAGCGAAAGGTCCCCCATGGCCCTCCCCGAGCCCATCGAGCCCGGCGACGTCGTCCTGACCCGAGCAACCGGATGGGTCTCGCGGGCGATCTGCCTCGTGGACGACAGCGAGGTCAGCCACGCCGCGCTCGCCCTGGACGCCGACACCCTTGCCGAGGCCGTCGGCTCGGGCCTGCGCACGGTCACCTTCGAGCAGGCCCTGGACGAGCACGACCTGGCCGTCGGGCGCACTCTGACCACGCCGGCCGACATGTCCCCGGTCCTTCAGGTGGCCCGCGACTACCTCGCCCGTCCGGTCTCCTACGCCCATCAGCAGATCGTGCTGCTCGCGGTCCTGTGCACGACCCGGCGGGTGCCGCTGCCCCCGGGCGGGCGCCGCATGGTGCGCACGGTTCTCGACCAGGCCGCCTGCGCCGTCAACGCCATGGCCGAGCGCGGCCGGCAGCCCATGATCTGCTCCGAGTTCGTCGCCCGCTGCCACAGCGAGGCCCGGCCCTGCGAGCCGTACGTGCTGAAGATCGGCGACGACGAGGCCGCGGCCGAGGGGCGCACGCTCCTGGAGTGGGCGCACTCCCACCCGGGGCTGCCCCACCTGCCCGTGCCGGAGGCCGCCGCCGGTGCCTTCGACCCGGCCGGGGCGGAGAAGGCGCTCGCTCCCCTGGTCTCCGCCTACGCCACCGCCGTCGGCCGCACCGACTTCCTGCCGCTCGGGCACGCCCTGCCGGTTTCGGCTCCCCCGGCCGAGCCGGGCGAGAGCGAGCTCCTGGCCTCCATGACGGCCTTCGGCAACGCCCTGCACCGCGCCACGCGACCGCAGGAGCACCGCGGGCCCGTCCCGCCCGACGAGGCGCTGGAGCAGATCCGGGCCATGGCGGCCGCGCCGGACTTCGTCACCCCCGGCGACCTGCTGCGCACCGCCTCGCTGACCGAGCACTTCCGGCTGGCCGTGCCCGTGCCCGGCAGGGCCGCGGGCACGCCCGGTACGCCGCTGGGCAGCCTGCTGCGCCGCCGCTGACCTGCGCACCGGGGCCCGGGCCGTGTCCGAGCCGGCGCTGGCCGTGCTCTTCGCCCTCCTGGCGGCGGTGAGCAACGCACTGGCGACAGTGCTGCAGCGCAAGGCCGCGCAGAACGTGCCGCAGGCCCACGCCTTCAGCTTCCGGCTGATGCTCGACCTGCTGCACACCCCGGTGTGGCTGGGCGGCATCGCGGCGGTGATCTGCGCCGCCGCCTGCCAGGCCCTCGCGCTGACCTTCGGCAGCCTCGCGCTCGTGCAGCCCCTCTTCGTCAGTGAACTGCCCTTCGCCCTGGTCATCGCCTCTTTCGTGCTGCACCGCCGGCTGCCCGGGTACGGCTGGGCCGCCGTGGTCATGGTCGCCGCCGGCCTGGCGCTGGCGCTGGCGGCGGCCGCCCCGCACGGCGGCCGGGCGCAGGTCCCCGCGGACGTGTGGGCGTACACCCTGATCGCCGCCACCGGGGTGACCGCCGGGTGTGTGGGGGTGGCCCTGCGCCGTCCCGGCGGCCGGGCGCGGGCCGCGCTCTTCGGTGCGGCGGCGGCCATCGGATACGCGGTCACGGCGGCGTTGATGAAGGCGGCGGCCATCACGTTCGAGCAGGAGGGCACCGCGGCGTTCTTCACCGACTGGCAGACGTACGGTTTCTTCGCGACCGGTGCCTGTGCGCTGTTCCTGCTGTCGAACGCGATGCAGTCGGGCCCGCTCGTCGCCTCCCAGCCCGCGCTCACCCTCGGCGACGCGACCGTCAGTCTGATCCTGGGCATGCTCGTCTTTCACGAGCACATCCGCACCGGCTGGTGGCTGCTGCCCGAGGCCGTGGGCGTGCTGCTGATCGTGATCGGTACGACGATCCTGCCCCGCGTGCCGTACGCGCAGACGCTCCGGTGAGCGGTGGCGCGTCGGGAGGGCGGGTGCGTTGCGGTGGCGCTCGGGAGTGCGCCGGGGGGTGCGGAGGCGGGCATGCCGCCTGGCGCGGCCGGCCGCGGGCGGGGAGCATGCGCAGCAGACGCTGCGGTGAGTCGCCCCGCAGGCCCGGGCGAAAGGACACCCGATGGCGCTTCCCAACCTGCTGGTCGTTCTCGCCGTGCTGCTGTGGGCGGCCTACGAGCTGATCCTGCGCCGCCGGGAGGAGGCCGGTACGGCCAGCTGGCAGGCCGGGGCCGGCGACCGCGGCAGCACCCGGCTGCTGCTCGGCTCCTACCTGGTGTCCGTGCTCGTCGTTGCCGGGCTGTCGGCCGCGTCGGTCGCCCAACTGCCGGTGAGGTGGCGGTGGGCGGGCGTGGTGCTGGCGGTGGCGGGCCTCGCCGTCCGGGCCTGGGGCATGCGGACGCTGGGCCGGTACTACACGCGGACCCTGCGCACGGACGAGGGCCAGCGCCTGGTCCAGGAGGGCCCGTACCGCCTGGTCCGGCATCCCGGCTACTGCGGCAGCCTGCTGGTGTGGGCGGGCTACGCGCTGACGGTCGGCGGCTGGCTCGCCTTCGTCCTGGTCACGGGCCTGCTGCTGGTGGCGTACGGCTGGCGGATCCGCGCGGAGGAGGAGCTGCTGCTGGCCTCGTTCGGCGAGGAGTACGCCGATTACCGGCGCCGCACCAAACGGCTGGTGCCGTACGTGTACTGACCGGCCGTACGGACCGGCCGGTACGACGGGCGGCGGCCCTCAGGCGTGCCGCTGGTCGGGCACCGCCGCCTCGGCCGCCCACAGGGACCTTATTTTGCCCAGGTGCCGGGTCATGCACGCCTCCGAGCCGTCGGCGTCGCCGGCCAGCATCAGGTCGAGCAGCTCCAGGTGCTCCTCGGCCGAGGGCAGCAGCTCGCCGCGCTCGTCCAGGCCCGTCAGCCCGTACAGGCGGGAGCGCTTGCGCAGGTCGCCGACGGTCTCGACGAGGCGCTCGTTGCCGGCCAGGCCCAGCAGGGTGAGGTGGAAGCGGCGGTCGGCCTCCAGGTAGCCGATGAGGTCGTGGGCGCGGGCGGCCTCGACGATCTCCACCGCCACCGGGCGCAGGGCCTCCAGCTCCTCGCGGGCCGCCGTGCCGACGAGGCCGCGGACGGTGGGCACCTCGATGAGGAGGCGGATCTCGGTGTACTGGTCGAGGTCGCGCTCGTTGACCTCGGTGACGCGGAAGCCCTTGTTGCGCACGGGCTCGACGAGCCCCTCGCGGGCCATGTCCAGCATGGCCTCGCGCACGGGTGTGGCGGAGATGCCGAAGTCGGCCGCGAGGCCGGGCGCGGAGTAGACCTCGCCGGGGCGCAGTTCGCCGGAGATGAGGGCGGCGCGCAGGGCGTTGGCCACCTGGTCGCGCAGCCGCTCGCGCGCGGTGACGAGGTTGCGCTGCTTCAGGTGCCCCATGCTGTCCATCCTCCGTACTGCTGCGGGTACCCAGCGTACAATGTCACGTTGCTCCATCTGACGGTAGGTCCGGTCCAATCCGCGAGAACACTGCCGAGAACCGGCCGGCCTGCACGGACGTCTCCTTGGCTGTCCGCTCCTTCGGCGGGCGACCGGTTCGAGCAGGGGACGACAGTGGACGACATACGCAGCCCGGCCGCGACGAGTGCGGCCGGGATGCCGCAGGCCAGCGCCCTGCGACCGCGGGGACTGGTGGACCTGCGGGGGCTGCGCGGCGAGCCGTTCGTCCTGTCCTATCCGGCCGGTGCCGTGGTCGTCGTCTCGGGCCTGCCCGGAAGCGGCAAGAGCACCCTGCTGCACCGCCTGTCCGCGGCGGCTCCGGCCGTCGACCCGAGAACGGTGCACGTGGCCTGCGAGGCGGTGATGCCCGCCTGGCTGCCGTACGCGGTCTACCGTCCCTGGGCGCGCATCGAGCACGTCCGATGGCTGCGGGCCCAGGTGCGCGCCGGCGGCCCGTTCCTGGTGCACGACTGCGGCAGCCGGCCGTGGCTGCGCCGGTGGCTGTCCCGCGCGGCCGGGCGTCAGGGGCGCGCACTGCACCTGGTGCTGCTGGACGTCACGCCGGACGAGGCGCTGGCCGGGCAGCGGGCGCGCGGGCGCCGGGCGTCCCGGCGGGTCTTCCTGAGGCACCGCCAGGGGCTGGAGCGCCTGCTGGGCCGGCTGCCGGCGCCGGGCGCCGTACCCGAGGGGCGGGCGGTGCCCTCGCCGGTGGCGGAGGCGGCCTCGGTGGTGCTGCTGGACGGTGTCTCCCGGGAGCGCGTGGTGACCGCCGCGTTCGGCGACGACGGGGCGCGGGCGGTGGCCCGGCCGCCGGCCGGGCCGGTGCGCCGGTGGCTCAGCGGCCGCTGACGCCCGCACCGCACGGCTCAGGCCCCCGGCAGGACGATCTCCGTCCCGTCCTCGGCGACCTCCACGCCCTCCGCGGCCAGCAGCGCCCGCTCGGGCGAGGCCGGATCCGCCACGGGATTGGTGTTGTTCAGGTGGGTGTACAGGCGCCGGACGGCGGGGTGGCGGCGCAGGTGCGCGAGCGTACCGGCGGGGCCGCCGATGGGCAGGTGGCCCATGCCGCGGGCCGTGGCGGCCCGGCCGGCCGCCGGCGTCCGCTCCCCCATCTCGTCCTCGCCGAAGAAGGTGCCGTCCAGGATCAGGCAGTCCGCGCCGGCCACCGCCTCGTCGAGGGCGTCCGGCCAGTGGGCGAGGGAGGGCGCATAGACGACCGAGGCGCCGGTCGCGGGCTCGTCGAAGCGGTAGGCCACCACCCAGGGGCCCGGCCGGGCCGGACCGGCCGCGTACCGCGGGCGTTTGTCGCCGACGGGCACGGCCGTCACCCGCAGCCGGCCGCCGTCGAGCGTCCACCGGCGCCCGGTGGCGGGGACGTCGAGGGCATGCCAGCGGGCCGCCCCGTAGGGGGCGAGTAGCGTACGCAGCGGGAACTGCTCGTCCAGCGCCGCCGCCACGGCCGCCGGGGCGTACACGTCCAGGGCGGCGCCCTCGCGCAGGGCCAGCAGGCCGGCGGTGTGGTCGAGTTCCCCGTCGGTCAGCAGGACGCCCCGCAGCGGGGTGTCGCGGGTGCCGTCGGGCGGGGTGAGGCCGGGGGCGGCCAGGATCTGGGTGCGCAGGTCGGGCGAGGCGTTGACCAGGTGCCAGACGCGCGGCGAGACGCTGAGTGCCAGGCACTCCTGGGTGCGCCGGGCGCGGTGCCCGGCGGTGCGCGCCCGTGCGCAGCCGGGGCAGGCGCAGTTCCACTGCGGCAGTCCGCCGCCGGCCGCCGTGCCCAGGATGCGCAGCCGCATGCGGAGTCCCTTCCGTCCCGGTGGCGTGGCGGGGATCAGCGGCGGTACGGCAGGCCGCCGGGTGCGGCGCGGGCGTCGTCGACGGCGGCGCGGACGAGGCCGTGGTGCGGGGAGAGCCGGCACGCCGGGTCGGTGGCGGCGGCGTCGCCGGTCAGCTCGAACGCCTGGCAGCGGCAGCCCCCGTGGTCCTTCTCCTTGAGCGGGCAGCTTCGGCAGGGCTCGGGCATCCAGTCGGTGCCGCGGAAGCGGTTGAACGCCTCCGAGCGGTACCAGATGTCGGCGAGGCGGGTGTCGCGCACGGTGCGCACGCCCAGGCCCGGGATCCGGGCGGCGGCCGGGCACGGCAGCACCTCACCGCCGGGGGCGACCGTGAACTGGCGGCTGCCCCAGCCGTGCATGCAGGGCTTGGGCACGCCGTCGTGGTAGTCGGCCCGTACGTAGACGATGTCCGGCCGGCCGCCGTACCGGGCCCGCGCGGCGCGCACCACCGCCTCGGCCGCGTCGAGCTGTTCCCGCGTCGGCAGCAGCGAACGGCGGTTGAGCAGGGCCGAGCCGTAGTACTGGGCGTTGGCGAGCTCGAGCCGGTCGGCGCCGAGATCTGTGGCGAGGTCGACGAGCGCGGCGGTGCGGTCGATGTTGGCGCGGTGGAGGACGACGTTGAGGGTGAGCGGCAGTCCGTACTCCCTGACGAGCGCGGCGGCGGCCAGCTTGCGGCGGTGCGCGGGGCGGCCGGCGATCGCATCGGCGGGTGCCGCCGTGGCGTCCTGCAGGCTGATCTGCACGTGGTCCAAACCCGCGGCGGCGAGGGTGGACAGGCGCACCGGGGTGAGGCCCTGGCCGCCGGTGACGAGGCCGGTGTACAGGCCGAGGGTGTGGGCGTGGGCGACGAGGCGCGGCAGATCGCGGCGCAGCAGGGGTTCGCCGCCGGAGAAGTGCACCTGCAGGACGCCCAGGTCACGGGCTTCGTCGAGGGTGCGGCACCACTGGGCCGAGGTCAGCTCGCCGGCGCGCGGGGCGGGGCCGGCGGGGTTGGAGCAGTAGCCGCAGCGCAGCGGGCAGCGGTGGGTGAGCTCGGCGAGCATGCCGAGGGGGCGGGGCTCAGCCATCGCCGGTCCCCGGCCGGCCGGGAACGGGCTCGATCAGCTGCCGGGCGGCGAGGCGGCCGAGGAAGCAGCGGACGTCCTGGGCGCGCACGCCGGTGTATGTCCGCGACAGCGCGGCCGCCAGGTCGGCCTCGCCGGTGGTGCCGTCGCACAGGGCGAGGACGGCGGTGGCGGTGGCGTTGAGGAGCAGGACGCCGTCGGGGTGGAGGAGGACGCCGGTGTCGCGCACGGGGTCGTGGGCGAGCCGTACGCCGGTGCGCAGCCGCCACCGCGACGGGGGCGCGCCGGTCACGGCCCGTCCGTCCGCTGCGCCCGGTCGAGGGCGTCGAGGATGCTCCAGAGCACATCGCACTTGAAGGCCAGGGCGGCCAGGGCGGCGTCCTGCCGGCTGCGGGTGGTGCAGTGGGCGGTGACGACGGCCAGGGCGTGCTCGGCGTCGGCGGTGGCGGCCTCGGGGCGGGCGAGGTGGTAGCGGTGGCCGGCAGGACCGATCCAGGGGTAGTGGGCGCGCAGGGCGGCCAGTCGTTCGCGCATCAGGGCCGGGGAGAACAGCTCGGTGAGGGAGGCGGCGACGGCCTCCGGCCACGGCCGGGTCCGGGCGAAGGTGACGTAGGCGTCGGTGGCGAAGCGCACGCCGGGCAGGACGTGGCGCTCGTCGAGCACTTCGGCGCGGTCGAGCCCGGCGGCCTCGGCGAGGTCGAGCCAGGCGGCGTTGCCGCCGGGCCGGTCGCCGTCGCCGTCCTGGTCGAGGATGCGGCGCACCCAGCGGCGGCGGACGTCGGCGACGGGGCAGTTGGCGACGATCGCGGCGTCCTTCTGGGGCAGCGACTTCTGGTAGTACCAGCGGTTGGCGATCCACTGCTGCAGCTCGCGGCGGCCGAGGCCGCCTTCGTGCAGGCGCACGTGCAGCGGATGCCGGTCCCAGTAGCGGTCGGCGTGGGCGTGCAGCGCGGCACTGAACTCCGCCGGGCTGCGGGGCTCCGGGCAGCGGCCGGTGACCGCTTCCCGGCCGGGGCTCACTACCACCGGCCTGCGTAGGCGGTGACCTCCTGGCCCAGCTCGACGTCGGTGAAGTCGGGCGGCTCCCAGGCCCGTCGGGCCGCGTCACCCGCGTCGTGCGCGGGCGGAGCCCCGATGAGCGCGGTGGCTTGCGTGCGCAATGTGGTGTGCGTGCGCTGTGCGGTCTCCGTGCGCAGTGCGATCTCCGGCATGGCCCCTCCCCCTGGTGCCCGAACACGCCTTCTCTTCAGCGTCCTTCACCGGGCGGCGGACCGCAATCGCCGGATCGGGTGACGGCCCGGTACCGCAGCCCGGGGCGGCCGTCGAGACCGACGTCGCCGACGACGACGAAGCCGTTGCGCTCCAGCACGGCCCTGGAGGCCGCGTTGTCGAGGGTGGTGCGCGCCGTGAGCGCGGACAGTCCGTACGCCGTGCCGGCGAGGCGGCGCACCCGGGCCACGGCGGCCGTCGCCACCCCCCGCCCCGCGGCGCGCTCGGCGATGCGGTAGCCCAGTTCGGCCGTGCCCTCCGCGGCGTCGAGGAGGTTGACGCGTCCGACGAGGTCGCCCCGGTCGTCCACGACGACGTGGAAGTGGCAGATGCCGGCGTCCTGTTCGGCGAGCAGGGCCCGGTGCCGGGAGGCGAAGTCGTCGAAGTAGGCGTCCCCGCGGTCGGGTACGGACCGCGCGAAGTAGGCGCGGTTCTCCCGCTCGAAGGCCAGCAGCGCCGCGGCATGTGCGGCCTGCAGCCGCTCCAGTCTGATCACGCCCGGCAGCATAGGCACGCCCGCACCGGGAGTGCCGGAACATTTCCTCGCCCACGGACGGGTGATGGCGCGACTACCCCGACGGGGCCACGGGCAGGACAGGCCGCGAAGCCATGGGCACCGGACCGGGGACGAGAAGGAGAGCGGGCAATGCACTGGAAAAGGATGACCGCGGCGGCGGCGCTGCTGGCCGGAGCCACCGTCCTGGGCCTGTGCGGCCCGGTCGCGGCCGCCCCGCCGGCCGACGGTACGGCACCGGGGCCGCCTGCGAGCGCCCCCGCGGACCGGGACACGCCCCCGCGGCAGCAGGCCGTCAGGACCCTGCCCGCGCCGGTGGAGGACGCCTCGCAGGAGCCCGGTGCCGCGGCCCTGTTGGGGGGTCTGCGCCCCGACGCCGTGACCGCGTTCCTCCCGGGCGGTCAGGCCCTCGGCCGGATGCTCGGCAGCTGACGGGCGGCCGGACAGGGCATCGCGTCGGGGCCGGCCGGCCTCAGTAGCGCAGGACGGCCGCCAGGCGGTCCTCTTCCGCGAGGGTGTCGTCGGGGACGAATTCGACCTCGGCACCGTTGTCGAGGGCGGCCTCGACGATCTCGTCGACGACGTCCTCGCGGATGGCCGGGTCGGCCGTCAGGGGCTCGACGGGTTCCTCCAGCCGTACGGGGTGGCCGCCGTTGCCGTCGACGCGGGCGGTGACCTGGTAGTGGTCCTCGACGGCGAGGAGGGCCACGCGGCCCTGGCGCACCGTCTGCCAGATCTCGTCGAGGCCGGAGGTGAACAGCTTCTGGCCGCGGGCGTCGCTCAGGCGGCGCAGCACGTCGCCGCGGCGCGAGGTGCGGCGCTCGCGGAAGGCCGGCTGGAGGACGTCGAGGAGTTCGTGGGCCGTCTTGGCGACGGCGCCGCCGCTCTCCACGCGGGCGGTGACGGCCGCCGCGCTGGGGCACAACTTCTCGAACAGGGCGATGTGTTCGCGCAGTCCGACGACGTACAGGGGACGCGGTTCGCGGGTCAGGACGGGGGTGAGGGCCCCGACGACCGAGCGCATGTACTGCCGGGTGCGCTCGACGGGCTTCTCCTCGCGCACGGTCAGGGGGTGGTTGCCGACCTTGTCGAAGTGGGCGCCGGGCAGGGCGTCCTGGTGGTCGGGGATGGCGGGGCGTACGGGGAAGCCCCGGTCGGTGGCCTCGGTGAGGCTCTCCCCCGCCCCGTCCCACAGCCGGGTCTCGCCCTCGGAGAGCACCAGGGCCCAGTAGGGCTCCTCGACGAGCCGGGCGGCGACCAGGTTGCGGGTGAGGAAGGAGTCGGAGACGACGACGCGCTGCGGCACCGAGCGCGGCAGGTACCAGACGTGGTGCTCGCCGGGGGCGGCGAGCAGGAGCAGGCCGTCGCTCGAGTGGGTGAGGTCGACCTCGTCGCACGCGGCGTCGAGCTGCTTGCCGACGTCGATGCGCGCCGCGCGGGTCACGCGCGGGTCCTCCTCCAGCCGGCGCTTGGCCTCGGCGACGGTGACGCGCAGCCGCAGGGGGTCCTCGGGGTTGTACGGGGTGCGGCGGTTGGTGGGCAGGAGCACCGACACGGCCGGGTAGTCACGCGACCGCCGCAGGTCTCGCAGGGTTGCGTCGGTCAGCTCGCCGATGTCCATCGTCAAGGTCCTCCTCCGGGCCTGCGGGGTGTCTTCCAGGTGACCAGAGCTTCGGGCGCACGGCCAATCGAGCGGGGCCACACGGATCACCTGCCCTGCGTCCGCGGCGGTACTCGTACGGATGACGCGCGGCCGGCCCGGCGCGTGCCGGCCGGGCGGGGGCGGTAGCGATGGTGCCGGGGTTGATCGTTTCCGGTGCCGGGGAGCAGGAGTGGTGTGGTGGTGCGTGCCGTCCGCAGGGCCGTCCTCGGGGCCGTCGGCAGGCGGCTGCCGGCCGTGCTCGCGTCGCTGACGCTGGCGGGGCAGGCATGGGCCGCCGGTCCGGCTCCCCTGCCGGCGGAGGCGCCCCACGCGGCGACGCGGGCCGCCATGGCGGCGGTGGTGCGGGCGGGGGTGCCCGGGGTGGTGGCGCGGACGCGGACGGACAAGCGGGTGTGGGGCGCCGCGGCGGGGACGGCCGCGCTGACGCCGTCCGGACCGCCGCGGCAGCGGGGCCGGTTCCGCATCGGGAGCATCACCAAGACGTTCGTGGCGACGGTGGTGCTGCAGCTGGAGGCCGAGCACCGGCTGCGGCTGTCGGAGCCGGTCGAGCGCCGGCTGCCGGGGGTGGTGCGCGGGAACGGCTACGACGGCCGCCGGATCACCGTGCGCCAGTTGCTGAACCACACCAGCGGCATCTTCGACTACACGGACGACCCTGCGCTGCGGCGGCTCTCCGAGCGGGACTTCCCCGCCCACCGGTTCGCCGTCCACACTCCGTCCTGGCTGGTCGCGACGGCGCTGGCGCACCGGCCGCTGTTCGCGCCGGGCCGCGGGTGGAGCTATTCCAACACCAACTACCTCCTCGCCGGGATGGTCGTCGAGCGGGTGACCGGGCACCCGTACGCGGAGGAGATCGAGCGCCGCATCCTGCGACCGCTGCACCTGCGCGCCACCTCGCTGCCCGGGCGGTCGAGCGCCCTGCCGCGGCCGATGGGCCGCGGGTACGTGCGGCTGCCAAGCGAGGGCGGCGGATCGGCCCTGCACGACGTGACGGCGCTCTCTCCCACGGCCGCCGGGGCGGCCGGGGAGATGATCTCGACGACCGGTGACCTCGACGCCTTCCTGCGGGCGCTGCTCGGTGGCCGGCTGCTGCCGCGGCGGCAGCTGGCGGAGATGCTCACCACGGTCGACACGCACACCGAGGGCGCCGGCCGCTACGGGCTCGGCATCGGTGAGCGGACGCTCTCGTGCGGGGTGACGCTGTGGGGGCACGACGGGGCGGTCCCGGGCTGGCTGTCGGCGGTGGGCATCACCCGGGACGGCCGGCGCTCGGCCGTCTTCGTCCTCGACGCCCTGGGGGTGGTGCGGGGGGCGCGCCCGCTGTTCGAGGCGGAGTTCTGCGGCGGCTGACGGCTCGCGGGGCGTACGGCGGCTCGTACGCACCACCGAGAAAGCGTTTCTGCACCGAGTGCCGCGTCCTCCGTACGGGCGACCGCGCGCGTGTCGCGGCGGGTACGGGGGCAGGTGCCGTATGTCCGAGTGGATGACCGGATGAGAGGTGCACCATGCGTCGTACCGCCGTCATGACCCTTGGCACCGCCGCCGTACTGGGCCTGCTCCCGGGCCCGCCCGCCCCTGCCGTCGGGGCCTGTCCGGCCCGCGACGAGGGGCGCGATCCCACCCCGTCCCCGCGGCCCGGCGCCGAGCGCAGCGCCTGCTGCCGTCCCTCCGCCACCACCGCGTCGCGGCCCTCCGGCTCCTGAGGGGGCCGCCCGCGCCCCGGCGGGGTTGCGGGGGCCCGGCCCGGTGGCGAGGCTGGAGCCATGGTCCGGCCCAACGAGGAGGTCGAGGCGCTCCTGCAGGAGTACGCCGACCTCGTCGCGATCACCGGCGGCGACGCCTACAAGGCCCGTGCCTACGAGAAGGCCGCCCGTGCGATCGGCGGCCACCCGAGCGACGTCTCCCGGCTCGACGCCAAGGGGCTGCAGGAGATCCCCAACGTCGGCAGGTCCATCGCCGAGAAGGTCGAGGAGTACCTGCGCACCGGGCGGGTCTCGGCCGTCGAGGAGACCCGGGCCGCGATCCCGGCCGGGGTCCGGGAGCTGATCTCGATCCCCACCCTGGGCCCGAAGAAGGCCCTGGCCCTGTACGAGGAGCTGCACGTCTCCTCCGTGACGGAGCTCCTGGACGCCATTCACGAAGGACGCCTGCGCGACCTGAAGGGTTTCGGGGAGAAGACGCAGGCCAACATCCTGCACGGCATCGAGCTCCTGCAGAAGGCCGGCGGGCGCATCCTGCTCGGCGCCGCGATGGACGTCGCGGAGCAGGTCGTCGCCGAGCTCTCGGCCGTCAGCGGGTGCGAGCGGTGCGCGTACGCCGGATCGCTGCGCCGCATGCGGGAGACCATCGGCGACATCGACGTGCTCGTCGCGGCGGCGGACTCGGCCCCGTCCATGGAGGCGTTCTGCGCGCTGCCGCACACCGCCGAGGTCGTCGCGCGCGGGGAGAAGAAGACGTCCGTCCGTACGACGAAGGGCCTGCAGGGTCCTCTTACAGGGGGTACGGTACCTCTTCCCTCGATTCAGGTGGATCTCAGGGTCCTCCCGCCGGACTCCTGGGGCGCCGGCCTCCTGTACTTCACGGGCTCGAAGGCGCACAACATCCGCATCCGGGAAATGGCCATTCGACACGGGTACAAGCTGTCGGAGTACGGGCTGTTCCATGCCAAGAGCGGCAAGAAGGTGGTGTCCGAGACCGAGGAGGACATCTACGCCAAGCTGGGCCTCCCGTGGATCCCGCCCACGCTGCGGGAGGACCGGGGCGAGATTGCCGCCGGCCTGAAAGGGGAGCTGCCCGAGCTGATCGAGGAAGGCGACATCCGCGGGGACCTGCACACGCACACCGACCTCACGGACGGGGTGTCCCGTCTGGAGGACATGGTGGCTGCTGCGGCAGAGCGCGGTTACGCGTACTTCGCCGTCACCGACCACGCCCCGAATCTGTACATGCAGCGGATGACGGACAAGAAGATCCTGGCTCAGCGCGAAAAGGTGCGGGCGTTGGACGGGAAGCACCGGAAAATGCGGCTGTTGCACGGCACAGAGCTGAACATCGGCCCGGAGGGCGATCTGGACTGGCCGGACGAGTTCCTGGTCGGCTTCGACCTGTGCGTGGCGTCGGTCCACTCGCACTTCAACCAGACCCGCGAGGAGCTGACGCGCCGGCTCGTCCGCGCCTGCGAGAACCCGCACGTCTCGATTATCGGCCACCCCACCACGCGCCAGATCGGCAAACGACCGCCCATCGACGCCGACTTCGACGCCGTCTTCGCGGCCTGTGCCCGCACCGGTACCGCTCTGGAGATCAACTCACACCCGGAGCGCCTGGACCTCGGCGACGAGGAGATCCTGCGGGCCAAGCGCCACGGGGTGAAGTTCGCGGTGAACACGGACGCGCACTCCGTCGTACATCTTCCCTACATGCGCTTCGGGGTGGGCACGGCGCAACGCGGCTGGCTGACGAAGGACGACGTCATCAACACGTGGCCGCTCCAGCGGCTGCGGCGCTTCCTGCGGCCAACCAGAAGGGACTCTCTCCGGGACGGGGGCCGGTCTAGCCGATGATCTTCCCGATGCGGTTGGGGTATAGGGACCAGCACTGGATATGGGCCTTGCTCACCAGCTCAGCAGCGTGCTCCTGAATCCATGGGTCTCCCGCCCCGGTCAGGAGTCGGTGGATCATGATCCGCTGAAGTTCGGTGGTGGCCATGTCAGGGTCCGGGGACACCCCTCCGTACTCGCTTAAGGAGACGACCTCTCCGTTCGGCCGGTGAACCGTAACCGTAATGGCGAAGCAGAGACTTTGCTCGTCCGCGATGGGCTCGTGTGTATGCCATGTTGTTGATCTTCCCAATAGCCGTTGAGACGCGAAAGACCCCGGTCCACGCTCAGGGGAGCGCTGACCGGGGCAGTCCTTCGAAGCGGAGCCTTAGAGCCTGTGTCCAAACCCCTGAACTGGATCTCTACGTGGGCCAACTAACGACGCGGTCTACGACAGGGTGGTGCAGCGCTCGGCTTGCTGGATGTGACCACTGCGGCCGGTGATCGTTCGCGGGGTATGAGAACTCGCAAGGTAATGAGCACCGTCGTTGTCACCGCGGCGATTGTCAGTACCGGAGTCGCGGCAGCGGCCCCCGCAGCAGCGGGCGGGATCGGCGACTTCCTGTCGCCCGCATTCGGAAACGGCTGCATGAACCAGCACGGCACGCACGCACTCGGCAGCACCACACACGGCACGGGAGCGGGCAACGGCAACCTGGCCGGCCTCCCCATCGGCGCCCCAGTCAACCAATGCGGAGGCGCAGACCTCTCCATCAATTCCATCAATCGCGAAAACGTACTACTGGAGGACATTCCCAAGGAATTGATGGGGGAGTTTGGCAAACCGCTGTGACGAAGCCAGCGGCGGGTCAATCTCGATGACACGTTTCGCGTGATAGCCGAGGTGCTGGTCGGCAGCTTGAGATCGTGGGACATCTCGCGCTCCGGATAGCGGGTATCGACAGATGCCACGACGCCGTTCGTCACTCATGCCGCCCTAACTCAGCGGTTTCCGTTCGGGGATCGGTCACCGTGACCGATCCCCGAACGCTCAGCCGAAGCTCCCATGGCAGATCTAGGCTTTTGACCTGCTGAAACAGGGTTCCGAAACAGGCACTTACAGCGCCGCGAGCCGCTCGTTCACGTCCGTGATCCCTTGGGCGCGGCGGCCCATCAGATAGACCTTGGTGTGTGTGCGCTGTACCTCGTGGAGCAGCGCGAACCCTTGCGTGGTGTTGTAGGCGACCAGCTCGGGGAAGTTGCAGCCGCGGCGGACCCAGGTCTTGCCCATGGCAGCGGCGCGGTCCACGGCCCACAGGGCCATGGTGGTGCCGGGCTTGTGCCGGCGGTACGCGGGGTCGGTGACGCTGGAGTAGAGGTAGTGCGCCGGCTGTGCCAGTTCCTCGTCCGTCCAGCCCCACGGCGGGTTGTGGTCCTGCACGGTGATGAACCCGATGATCTTCTCGGCTTCGTCGTCGGCGAGGACCCACACGTCGCCGTCGGGGTTCGTCGCCTGCCCGGCGAGGTCAGCGGCGCTCTCGCGCCAGCTCGGCAGGCCCCGGTCCTCCAGCCATGCTGAGCGGGCGAGGACCATGGCTTCGACGGCGGGGATGTCGGCAGCCGTAGCCGGTCGCATGGCGAACATGTCTCTCCTGTTTCGTGACGTGTCAGAGGAAGGCTTGGGCGGCGAAGTGGAGGTCCAGCACTTCGAGGAGCTGGGCGTCGCCATCCTCGCGGTACGGCCCTTCGCACAGTCGGCGCACGGCTCGGCGGAGCCCGTCCGGGTCCACCACCTTCTCTTCGAAGAGAGGTGAGCCGTCGTGCAGCATGCGGGCGAAGAGGGGGCGGGCGTGGGTGGTGAGGGTGTGCTGGACGATTTCGGCGAAGGACTCTCGCGTGCGGGATTCGGTGACGTCCGGGCTCAGGCCGAGGGCGGCGAGCCGGCGGCGCTGGAGCTGCTTGAGTTCGCGCCAGTGCATCGGCAGCCACTCGCCGAGCTGCACCATGCCGGGGTCGGCGAACGGGTGGACGGGCCAGATGCAGGCGCGCATCAGCACCGGGGCCGTCGTCTCCAGGGACAGCAGCGTCATGCTGTTCACGGCGGCGGGCGGGGCGATGTTGTCGTCCGCGTACTCCAGCGCGGCCCGCGCCCGGGGTCCGATCCAGGGCAGGGCGTCACTGATCTCGCCCATGGACTTGTGCGGGTACTCGTCCTGGGAGAGGGCCACCATCTCGTCGCCGCCCAGGCCGGTGACGACCACGCGCGCCCCGTGCTCGGCCAGGATCTCGGTCAGGCGGGTGAAGGGGCGGTGCAACGGTTCCTCGTACGGGCTGATGCGTTCGCCCCGCACCCGCGCGCACTCCGGGTTGAGCGGGGCGTGTTCCATCGCGTCGACCAGGTGGTCCGGCTCGGCGAAGGGGAGCGCTTTCAGGATTTCGGTCCGTCGCCGGATCTGGCTGTCCCTGCCGGGACCGGCGATGAGGAGGGCGGCGGTCGGGAACCGGCCGGGGTGGCGCTCGGCGAGGCGCGTTCCGACGGTGCCGGAGTCGAAGCCGCCGGTGAGGTGGAGCACGGTATCGACCTCGTTCAGGGGACGCAGGTCCAGGGCGTCGTCCATGGCGGCGACGAAGGCGGCGAGGACGTCGGCGTCGGGGGCGAGTTCGCGCGGGCCGCTGTGCAGGACGGGTTCGGGATAGCGCAGGTTCAGGTGGCCGCCGTAGGTAACTGTCATACGCTCCGTGACGCGGTGGATGCCGCGGAAGACGGTCTCGGTGCTGTAGCGGGGCCGGTAGATGAGCAGCCGTGCGACCTCGCGAGGCGAGAGGCCGACGGCGTGGCCGGCGAGGTCGGCCATGTCCCACGAGCCGTACAAGCTGGTGGTGTCGCTCGCGACGTAGAGCGGCGCGATGCCTCCCGGGCCCGCCGTCACCCGGCACGGCAGGCCCGGGGCCGTCTCTGTCACGACGTAGTCGGTGGGCCACTTCCGGGCCAGCTCGGCCGCCTTGTCGAAGTCCCCTGCGCTGACCTCGGCGGGGCCGGGCTGGGCCGGTGAGCGGCCCGCGACCCGTTCCCGCACGGTGATCAGCGTGCGAGTGCCGTCGGACACGGCGGCCTGTTCCACCATCGGGTGATCGAACGGGGCGATCTCGCTCGTGCCGTCGGTCGTGACGTACCGGCGGCCGTCCCACGTCCAAGTGGTGCTTGCGTACGGGGTGAGGCGCAACTTGATCAAGACGTGCTCTCCCTTCGAAGGCCCGAGGGGCGCGGCGACCCGGCCCCTCGGGTGGTGGAGACGATCTGTGGATCAGGTGGCCGTGGTGTCGTACGTCTTCGCGCCGTCGGAGGAACCCGCGGTCTTCTTGTACTCGTGGGTCTCCGCCGGCGTCTGGACCCGGCGGTGCGCCTTGGTGGTGAACAGCCGCTCGAAACTTCGCGCGCGCCTGAGCGGCGGGGTGAACTCGTTCACGTCTCACTCCTGTTGCTCTTCCAACGCGGGGGCCGTCCCCACGTGGCGGTGTTTTTGCGGACCCGCCCCGGCCGAATGGACCTCGACCAACAGCCGGGGCGGGAGTCGAAGGGGCAGCCCCCTACGGATCGTGAGAGTGCCGGTGGTGGTGGTCGTGCGGCCCGTAGGGGGCTCGGGGCGACGGGCTGCGACACCGAGAGCGCCACCGGCGAGCGCCCGGTAGTCCGCGAAGGCTCGGGCCCCGCAGCGGCAGTGCGTGACGCCGTCCTCGGTGGTGCGGTCCTGCGGCGGATGAGTGCACCGCACCTTCCGTCGTACGTGAGACTCCGCGCCGGCCGGGCTTCCCGAGGGAGGGGGGAAGTCCGCGGTGCCTTCCGGCGGGCGCGGGGAGTCGGTCGTCACAGCGCTGCCACCGCCCGGGGACGGGGATGAAGCTCGGCGGCCCGGGGGTACAGCGGCGCGGCCGTCAGGAAGGCGAAAGGGGCGACGACCAAAGCGAAGGACTCCCCGTTGCGTAACTCGGCCATGGCCTGCTCGTGCGCCTGGATATCGCCCTCCCACGCCCGCAGGATCTGGGTCGGATCCGGCCGCGAGGCGGGGTAGCCGGCCCGGAGGAGCCCAAGATGATGCGGGTCCTCCGGGGCGGGGTCGAGCCGGTTGGCCGCGTACAGGGCGTGCCACCGTAACCATCGGACAGCCAGGCGTGGAGTCTTCGTCGGCTCCCCCGCCAACGCGAGAAGCCGGGAGCCGTCCCGCGCCAGGCCGTGCAGCTCGCACCAGTACCGATACGACGGGCGGCTCACCGGGGCACCCCCGCGGACGGGTCACGCTGCTCCACGTCGGCGTACGGGTTGTCCTGGCAGGGCTCGGTCCGCCAGTACGTCTCGGCGTGCAGCTTGAAGACCCGGCACCCGGGGCTGCGGCCGGTGTGGCTGAGCGACCAGTGCTGGGCCGGGCCGGCGTCGTTGTCCGTGGCACCCGACTCCGCGCCGCAGGTCATGCACTCCATCGAGTAGATGGCATCGGGCACACCTTCGCCCGTCAGCAGCCGCAACGCCCAGTTGGCGACGGCCAGGTGAAGCCGGGGCGTCATCGGTGGTCTGCCTCCCGGCGCCTCCGCAGTCTCACGTTTGCGTCCATCCGCGCGCTGCCGTAACCCGCCCGCCGCCGGTCGGCGTCCAGCCTGCGACACTCGGCGCAGCCGGCCACCGGCTCCGGGTCGGGCAGGGGAAGCGTCAGGTGCACGGCATCCGACATCGACGTCTCGCTGCTCACCGGAGGGCCCCCTGCCTCCGGCTGCGCTCGTTCACCTCGGAGACTCGCGCACGGAGCTGCACGCTGCGCTCGACCGAAGCCGCCGCGCCGCCGTGCGCGAGCGCAACTCCGCCTCCGTCGACAGGGCGCCCCTGGTCCGTGTTCGCCGCTTCCTCCGACCCGTCGGCCAAGGCTTCGCCCCGGCCGGACGTTCTTCCGATCTCCATGATTCGGTTCCCCGTCCTGGATCTCGCGTGGCTTGGGTTCCGAGACGACCGTAGGGAGCTGTTGACTCAAACCCCAAGCAGATTGCGCGAGTTTGCAGCAAGTGGGTTGACGGGGGGATACGCTGCACGGACGATCGGTTCTCTGAGCAATCCGGCGCAAGGAAGCGGACGGGAGAGCGACGATGAAGCTACGGTTCCTCGGCAAGAACAGCACCCCTGGGGACAGCCCCACTCTGTACGCCACCGACCAGGACAGCTACGTCGTCCAGGGATGGAAGGTCTACGCGAACGACCTGTTGATGCAGCTCGACGTGCCCGCAGGTCACACAGTCGTGGAAGTGCCACCCGAGCTCTTCGAGCACCTGAGCAAGGACGGCGTGCCGGCGGGGCAGATCCGGCGTTTCGAGCCGCCGATCATGCTCGTGACGGAGCAGGGCACCTGCGTCCTTCAGGGACCTGCTATGACGGACGCGGAAGCCCTCAGCCAGATGCGCATGCCCGACTACGAGACCTGCATCGAGGTCCCCAAGTCCTCGATCACGGCCCTGCTGGAGGAGAACAGTGGACCTGATCACTAGCGCCGAGCGCGACAAGCTTTTCGAGAGCTTCGAGCGCGACGCCTTCCACCTCGAACTGCGGGACGACTACGGCTCCCCCGTCGAGGACACCCCGTACGCCCGCTGGCAGCGCGGCGAGCCCGACGACTACGCCTGGCTCGACCCGTGGATTACCCTCATGAAGCGGGTGACGGGCGAGGGGAAGACGGTGCGCCGGGTCCGCGTCATCAGCGAGCCGCACTCGCAGTACGTCCGCTGGGAGCACTCCCTGACCCGCCTGAACATCGAGGCCGGCGAGGACATCCGGTGGCTGCCCCGGCACCAGGTGCCGGACCCCCTGGTCTTTCCTGTGTCGGGTAACGACTGGTGGCTGTACGACGACCGGCTTCTCGCGGTCGGCCACTTCAGCGAGGACGGCCGCGTCCTTGGGTCCGAGCTCATCGACGACCCCGCCACGGTCGCGGAGTGTGTCAAGGTTCGTGACACACTCTGGTCCGTCGCCATCCCGCACGGCGAGTACAAGCCCTGATCCACCAGTGAGCAACAGAGCACAAGAGGCCCGGGAGGCCCTGGGCGCCCGGCTGCGAGGATTCCGCAAGGACGCGGGATTCGCCAGCGGCCGGGCGTTCGCAGCAGCCATGGGTTGGCAGGAATCCAAGGTCTCGCGCATCGAGAACGGCCGGCAGAACGCCAGCGAGGACGACATCCGGCTCTGGTGCCGGAGGACCAGCACCGACGACCAGGTGGATGACCTGATCGCCACGGTCCGGCACATCGAGGAACTGTGGCTGGAGTGGCGACGCCAACTCCACACCGGGGCGGAGCAACGCCAGCGCAAGGCGCTCCCCGTCTACGCGAAGACGAAGGTATTCCGGATCTTCCACCCCACGGTGGTGTGGGGCACGCTCCAGACAGCCGAATACGCCGCTGCGACATTCCAACAGGTCGTCAATTTTTACGAGATCCCGGACGACACGGATGCCGCGGTGGCCAAGCGGATGGAACGCCAGCAGTACCTCTATCAGGGCGATCGCATATTCAACGTACTCCTCTCCGAGCAAGCCCTGTACACGAACATCGGCGGGAAAGACGTCATGCGCGGCCAACTGGACCGGCTCCTCGCGGTCATGCGTCTTCCACGCCTCAGCCTCGGGTTCATCCCACGCGACGCACCGATGCACCTCTGGCCCGGCAACTCGTTCTCGATGTTCGACGACAAGCTCGTACTTGTCGAGACGTACTCTGCTGAGTTCTCGGTAACCCAGCCGCGGGAAATCGCCCTGTACGCGAAAGCCTTCGACATGCTGAAGAGGTCTGCCGTATACGGCGAGCGCGCCAAGGCGCTCATCACCAGGGCACTTGCCCACCTGGACTAGCCGGTGAGGCTAGGCCCTGACCGGCGGAAGGGCCGACGAGTCGCCGGTCACCCACTCCGCCGTGAACGGCCTGTACGCCTCGTCGTTACCCTTGACCCAGATCATCAGCGCCAGCGGAACTTGGGTACCCAGGGCGCAGCAGATCAGGCGGAACGCGGCAGGTGCACCGAAGGGCCTGTACGGAAGTTCGTACACCCCCTTGATCATCTTTCCGTAGCGCTTCACTATCGTGCCCACCTCGTCGAGGTTGCGGGCCACGATGTACATAACGACCGGCTCACCCCCGTCCAACGGCGGGATCGCACGGGCCGGCCGCCAGTCATCGCCCACCTCGTCGGCGACTTGCAGTTCCAGCCGGGCATTTGGGCCCGATATCCGAGCGGTCACCCCTCCATAATCGCTCGATCGCCGCGACATGCAAGACGTGGATGTGGCGCCTGTCAAATGTTCTGGACAGTCACGTCTTGCTGCCTGGAAAGCCGTAGCGCATTGCCGGGTGCCGCCCTCCACAGAGCTGGCTATATTCTGGTCTCTTTCCTGTAGCTGCGCAGGTCAGGACGGCGTTTTCCGTTCTTCACAAAGCCCCCTGGCGCTTACCAACCGTCACGCGTAAGCGTCACAAGATCACGTTTCACGCGTGAAAGTTGATGTGCGAGTTGGATACCCAACTTTACTAGGTAGGTTGCTTAACTGTTTCATTCGAGGAACAAGGCAAGCCCCCGCCCGGGTGGGGCGGGGGCCTTCGGCGCAGGGTTCCCCGCTGTGCCGTGGCGTCCGGCGGGGCGTCAGTACCCGCCGGCCTGGTAAGCGATCTTCTCGAAGCTTCCGTATACGTCATTGGCGTACCGGACGCCGGCGACGAGGTTCGCCACCGGGTCGAAAGGGTCGTTAACGAGGTGCTTGAGCCGGTAGGTCTGGAAGGTCGGGTCGATGACCTGGATCAGCCCCTTGGACGGCGTACCGGCGGCTGCGTTCGAGTCGGTCAGGTTGATGGCCTTGGGATTGCCGCCCGACTCGGTCATGACGCGGGCCTTCATGGCGGCTGCCGACGGGACCAGGTCACCGTTCTTGCGCAGCTCCTCGCGGGCTTGCTCGATCCAGTCGTCCAGGGTGCCGGCGCATGCGCGGGCGCGGTCCTTTTTCGAGGCTGACGGGTGTGCCGGCGTGGTGGGCTTGGCCTTCTGGGGCGGCGTCGCCTTGGGGGCGGTGCTGTCCACGGTGAGGGACTGGCCGGGGAAGATCAGGTCCGGGTCGGCCACCTTGTCGGTGTTGGCTCCGTAGAGGCGCTGCCATTCTTCGCCGGAGCCGAGCTGCTGAGCTGCGATGTCCCAGAGGGTGTCGCCCTCGCGCACGGTGTGCGTGGTCTTCTTGCCGGTCTTTCCCTTGTCGGCGATGCCGGACGTGCTTGACGAGACCGGCGTGGTCGACGTAGTCGGCGCGGCCTTGTCAGGGTCACCGGAGTACGTGGTGGTGGCGGTGGCCTGGGGTGTGGCGTGGGCGGTGCCGACGACTACGCCGGGTATGGCGAGGCCGGTCACCAGGGCGGCCGTTCGTTTGCGGTGGATCAACTGCTGTCCTTGTGTTGCTTGCCGTCCGGCCGGGGCGGCCGGCGGTGTCTAGGCGGCCTCGGCGAGATAGCGTGCGAGGTCGAGCACGGCGGTGTGGGTGAAGGGCGTGTCGCCCTGGCGGAGGAGTTCACGAGCCCGCAGGTAGGCACGTTCGGCGTTGACGGTGGCTGGCTGCGGGACCATGACGTCCTTGAAGGTCGCCGTGGCGGGCTCCGGGGCCTGTTCGCGGGTCTCGTCGGCTGAAGAAGTCGGACCCGCGGCCTCTTCCCCGGTGCCAGGCGTGGAGGCCGCGGCCGTCTCCGTGTCGACCCGCGCGGGTTCAACCTTGCTGTCGAGTACCGGCGGGAGGAGGGGCAGCGAGAGGGTGTCGGACGGGCTCACGGCAACCGGCTCGGGGGCCGGCTCGGCGACGGCGGTGTCGCGTTCGAGAGCCAGGCCCTCCCGGTTCAGTGCCTCGGTGATCGGGTCCTTGTGGTTCTGCGGCCGTTCCTCCGGGCGGGTCGCCCGTGCGGCGAGGTCGGCAAGTACCTGGGTGAGGAGCCGGGTTTCCCCGGCGTCCAGATAGACCATGCGCGGGGTCTGCTCGTGCTCATGGACGGCGAAGGCGATGTCGCCGTCCGCGTCCAGGGAGACGGCCATGTAGTCGCCCGGGGTGGAGTTGCAGTTGAAGCGGTAGATCATTTCTCTGCTCTGTGATGTTGAAGCCGACTAGGCAGTTTCGTTTGGATCACCGGGCGGACCAGAGGAAGATGCCTGCAATGTGGAGTCCGGCCAGGTAGATGGTCGCGGTCTTCTCGTAGCGG